>JAFWYQ010000114.1 GCA_017517605.1 Bacteroidaceae bacterium | reverse complement strand
TCGAACTTCTTGCTGAAGGTGTAGAGCAATCCCGCCGGATAGAAGCGCATCAGACAGGTGCCGTCACCTTCGTAGAAAGCCGTTTCGGCCGAGTCAATCAGGCGGCTGATGGTGCTCGCCTCGTTGCTTACCGACAGACGGTCGATGAGGAGATAGAGGGAAGCCCCTTCCGACCCCTTCTGCAGATACTCCTCGATGCCCATCATCTCGCCATTCACCTCTACACGTGTGAACCCCTGTTGCAGGTCGATGGCAAGCTGCTCCTTCACCGTTCGTCCGGCGCGAGGCACTATGGGGCAAAGCACCGTAAAGCGTGTGCCGGGCGTGAAGGATAACATGCGCTCTACCAGGTCGTCGGTCGAATGTTTCTTCACCAGCTCGCCACTGATGGGTGAATAGGTCTTCCCTATGCGGGCAAAGAGCAGGCGCAGGTATTCGTATATCTCCGTCGAGGTGCCCACCGTCGAGCGCGGATTGCGGCTGTTCACCCGTTGCTCAATAGCAATGGCGGGCGGTATGCCTTTGATGAAGTCACACTCCGGCTTTCCCATACGGCCCAAGAACTGGCGGGCATACGATGAAAGGCTCTCCACATAGCGGCGTTGTCCCTCGGCATAGAGGGTGTCGAAAGCCAACGACGACTTGCCCGAGCCGGACAAGCCTGTGATGACCACAAACTTCCCTCGTGGGATGTTTACACTGATGTTCTTCAGGTTGTTCACCCGTGCACCTTGTATGGTGATGTATTTGGTTTCTGACATGGTTTCCATCCTGCAAAATTACAACATTTTTTCCATACTTCCCCTACCCGACTACAAATACAAGTTTAATTCTTGTTAATGTTTGGAGCAATCTATCTATGTTTGGGTTATTTTTGCATGGCGAATGTATTTGTAAACGATTTAAATCACATCGTTATGTTCGACTGGTCCAATCCATTCAGTATAGCCCTGAACGTTGTTTACCTGACAATGGTGTTGGGTACCGTCATGGTGGTGATACTCGACAATCGCCACCCTGTCAAGACGTTGGCTTGGATTATGGTGCTCATTTTCCTCCCCATCATCGGATTGGTGTGCTACTTTTTCTTCGGACAGAGTGCCCGCAAGGAGCGTCTCATCAGCAAGCGCAGCTTCATCCACATTGCCCGCAAGCCGTTGCGCGGATATTGGCGCAAGCCCCCACCCGACCTTCCTGAGGAGTGTCAGATGCTCTCGTCACTCTTTCGTCGCATGAACCGCTCCATGCCTTTCGGGGGCAATCGTGTGGACATCTTCACTCAGGGGGCCGACAAGATACAGGCGTTGCTTCGTGCCATCCATCGTGCCCGTCACCACATCCACATGGAGTACTACATTTGGGAAGACGATGCCTTGGGCCGTCTCGTCAGCGATGCCCTTATCGACAAGGCACGTGAGGGAGTCGAGGTGCGTGTCATCTACGACGATGTGGGATGTTGGCGTGTCAAGGAGAGCTTCTTCAACCGTATGCGCGAGGCAGGCATCGAGGTGCATCCCTTCCTGAAAGTGCATTTCCCCATCTTCAGCCGGCGTGTCAACTATCGCAACCACCGCAAGATAGCCATCATCGATGGCAGCGTAGGCTTCATCGGAGGCATGAACATTGCCAACCGTTACCTGCGTGGAGTACCCTGGGGAGCATGGCGCGACACATCGTTATGCATCAGCGGTATGGCCGTACAGGGCCTGCAGACAGTGTTCCTCATGGATTGGTGCTTCGTCACCGGCCAACAGGTGAGCGACACCGTCTATTTCCCCTTGCAAGACAACATGGGTCATTCCCAGATACAGATTGTCACCTCCAAGCCCGTGGGCCGTTGGCGCGAGATTATGCAAGGCTACCTCCATGCCATTGCCTCTGCCCGTCGTTACATCTACATTCAGACCCCCTACTTCATGCCCACCGAGCAGATACTCACCGCTCTGCAGACGGCAGCCCTGTCGGGTGTCGATGTCCGCATCATGCTACCGTGGAAGAGCGATAGCCGCGTGGTGCAGATGTGCTCACGTTCCTTCCTTCGCGATGTGATGGAGGCTGGTGTCAAAGTCCTCTTCTACCAACCTGGCTTCCTCCATGCCAAGACCATGGTTATCGATGACATCATCTCCTCTGTAGGCTCCACTAACATGGATTTCCGAAGTTTTGAATACAATTTCGAGGCCAATGCCTTCATGTACGATGCTGATACCGCCATTCGCCTTCGTCACATTTTTGAAGCCGACGAGGCGCATTGCACCCACATCTCTTCGCAACGTTGGGCCCGCCGTTCACCTTGGCGCAAGGTCGAAGAGTCAGTACTCAGGCTCTTTGCCCCGTTGATGTAAGGGGGGGATTACTTTTTCTTCTTTGTGAAAAGAAGAAAAATGATAACAAAAAGAAGAACCACCGGCTCCCGCTCCGAAGCTAAAAATCGCGATGTTTTTTCTAAACGGAAAGAACGCACTCCGCTTTGGCTCCGTTTGAACGGCTTCCCGTTCTTAACGAAAAAACATACGATTTTCTTCACGCTTCTCCGCTAAATGCCGGAGACCATTCTGCGTGTTAGCTCTATGCGGTGCGTTAGCCCATTCGGTTTTTTCTTTTGTTCTTATGGTCTTCTATCAAAAAATATAAAGAAATCCACGTGTCATCCTCGTTAATTCTTAATTTATAACTCGCCAGCATCGCCCTCCGCCGCTATCATATCGCCCCTCTCCTCTTCCATGGGCGTGTATGGACGTGCTTTGTGGAGGGAGTAGTTTTCCAGATAGATTTGGTTGAGTGTGCGTTCAAGCCCTTTCAGCGTCATTTCGCGTTGCTTGGGTTTCAGCTGACACTCCCACAGGATGATGGTGTGCCATCCGAGCAGGCGTAGTTGTATGCGTTTCTGCATGTCCCGTTCGCGGTTACGATTGATTTTCGCTTTCCAGAAGGAGGTGTTCGTTTTGGGTAGCACAAAGTATCGGCAATCCTCGTGCCCATGCCAGAAGCATCCGTTGATGAAGATTACTGTCCGATATTTTCGCAGCACAATGTCGGGTGTGCCGGGCAAGCGTTTCACGTTCACACGGTAGCGGAACCCTCGTGCAAAGAGGTATCGCCTCACCAGCATCTCCGGCTTGGTATCCTTGCTCCGTATGCTGGCCATGCATCGGTTGCGCTGTTCGGGGGAGAGTTTGTCGGGCATTATAATGGTATGTTGTCAAATGTGGTGTCAAGGAAGGTGTAGCTAATCATACCTTCCGTATTTATCATCTGTATATCGTCCGACAATTTGTGGCTGAACTCCAATTCAAAGGCCAGACGCAAATCGCTTGTACCCGTATATTCCTCATTCAATTGCTTCGCCTCCTTACCTGTGATGGTGCGGATACGGGTGATTCTGTACACATCCCTGATGCCCCGTTCCTTGAAATAGGGAATAAAATAGTGAAGTCCGTCCAAGGATATGGTTGTCGGGAAGTTTGCACCTGTATAATACAAGTCGGCTTCACTGTTTTCAAATTTCTTGTTGTAATCCTTCCTGCTGCTTGGGCGTACAACACCTATCAGCACCCTGTCAGGCACATGCACCACCGTACCTTTTTGGGGTATCACCTTGGCGATGGTCTCTGATGAACGGGTCTCTATCAGTTCATGGATAAAGTCCTCCAATAGTGCCCTGTTCCGTTCATCTTTGGGACGCAAGGGAAATGCACCGATGTTCACCTCTTCGATACTCTTGTGGAATTTGGCGTTTGCCACCTCTGCTGGTTCCCCATCACCCGGAAACAGGATATATCCGCCTATCACCTCTTTCTTCAGTTGGTTGGCTTCGTAGTCCTTATAGTAGATGGCATCGCGGTAGCGGTGCATCTGGTTGATGGCATCTTCGGGCGGTGTGTTCACACCCCTCTCCTTTCCTCCCAGTCGGTATTTGGCATCGAAGAGGTAGGTCATCTTCATGCCCTTCTTCATGTCATCTTTTGTGAGTTGCAACACGATGTCCGGCTTTTGGGGAACCGTAGGTACCACCAAATGCTCCATGCTGATATTGTCGTTCTCCCGTTCGGTATGTTTGGGATTATATACAAGTTCGGCCAACTCCACCCCATCCTTACGGAAGAGGATGCGCGAATGTTCTCCCTTACCCAATTCCCATGTGAACACACCGTTCATCTCCATGCGGCTGCGATGCTCCACTTCATCTTGGGTGATACCCAATTGTTCTCTGACAATGTGGCTCACCTCAATGAAACACCATATTTCGTACAGAGTGGCAATGTCCTTCGTCTGTAGGCGATACATGCCATCCTGTAGTGAATAGGCACGGCGCAACAGGTTCCATGTGCGGTACACCTGACTGTATCCTGTAGCCTTCTGTAGCACCAGGCTCTCTTGCTTCAACCCCTTGAAGCGTCCCACGGTGCGGAAGAACGGATTACGGTACAGATGCTTCAGTGTCAGCAGACACTCGTCCATCTCCCGTTTCAGTTCGTCCGATGCCTGTTTGTTACGTTCTATATACCTTTTCAGCGTGTCATATTTGTCAATGATTTGTCCAAGCGCATATTTCAAGAATCGGTTTTCTTGCGTATCGTTCGAAGGCGAGTGCTCTTCTATCCTGTACAAGTATGCCTCCTCCCTACGATGTTCCGCCAGTTCATTTTCGATGGCCGTCGGCACACGCTTTATCCTGTCCGCCCGTTGGTAGGTCTCATATCCGCGGAGCCTTCTGCGCGGACGTTCGATGATGCCCTTGCAAGCCTTGATGAACTTCTCCCGTTCACCCGCAAACACATTCCACCATATCAGTTCAGGCGTCTCGCCCTGTGTGTCGGGTGTGAATCCGTGAAACGTGCGTCGCATATAGTCGAGCGAAAGCATGCGGTACTCCCGTTCGATGTCCTCTATTATCTGGTTCCAATGCTCGTGGTAGGCCAGTTTGGTGCTCAGCACTTCGTATCCGAAGGTGAATCGCCTTGTCTCACTCCCCACCTGATAGATAAGGTTCAGTTCACTCTTGCCGATGTCGTTGCCATAGTTGATGAATCCGGCCAACACACCGCGTCGGAACGAGAAGCGTTCATTGTCGCTCTGTAGCATCGAGCCGAATTGTGCCTTGCCGACATACGGCTTGAACTCCACCCACACGGGGTATTCGGCATTGTCGAAGAACACGGCTCGTGCCTTCCCTCCTTGCACAAGAGGTTCTCCGTTCCTTTCCACCGACTCCACCCCGTCTGTCCACGTGTAAGCCGATAGCAGATGCTCCTCGCCCACATTGCTTTTGGCCTTGTGCCAGATGCCGTCGAACTTCGTGCATTCCACGTACATCGTAAAGTCCTGGTGTCGGATGGTCAGCAGTTCCATGAAGTTTTTATTTTTGTGAGTCCTTCAATCGTTTTACTTCACGGTCAAAGTCGCTCTCCAACAAGTCCATTTCACGTTTCCGATATATCTCAAACTCCTTTTCTGCCTTCTCTATAGCTTGTTTGTGCGACACGTGTCCCTTCCCCATCAGCACTTTGCGCTTGTGGGCTATGATTTGACTGTCCAGTGCCTCTATCCAGTCTTTCATCGTCATGGGATTCATCTCCAGTGCTTGGAATTCGGCGAAATCAAGGAAACCGGAAACAAGAAGATTCAACCGTTGGAGTTCTATCTCAGTCAGGTAGTTTTTTGCAATCTTCACGTCATCCTTTGTCACATAATTTCCTTTGAAATTGGTCATACCCACAAAAGGCTTTTCATTATCCACACGATAGTAGATGACCTCAGCAGCCGTATTCTCATGCACGGCATAGTGGAGTTTGTTTTGCACAGTGGCGAAGAATTCCTTCGTCATTTCGCTACGCGGGTCATAATCTGTAGCCGTGGCATAGATGTCCGTCACCTGTTGATAAAAGTTCCGCTCGCTACTACGGATGTCGCGGATGCGTTGTAGCAGTTCGCGGAAATAGCGGTTCCCGCCTTGCTTCAGCCGCTCGTCATCCATGGCAAATCCCTTTTGAATATACTCGTGCAACCGTTGCGTGGCCCATCGGCGGAAACGCGTAGCCACCTGTGACTGAACTCTGTATCCCAAAGCGATAACCATGTCAAGATTGTAATGCACAATGCTCCGTTGCACTTGCCGATTACCCTCTTGGCGAACTGTCAAGAAATCTTTTACAGTTCGTTCTGCATCCAATTCTCTATCTTTCAGTATATTCTCAATATGCTGACTGATGTTCTGTTTTGTCGTATCATAAATCTCTGCCAACTGATTTTGTGTGAGCCACACATCCTCATCGGCAAAGCGGACGGCCACGCGTGTTATCTCATTATCGTCCTGATAAAGTATGATTTTATTTTCTTTGTCCATATCGAGATTCACTTAAACAAATTTCAGCTCCAGAAGCTCGTGTATCCCTGTTTCAGAATCCATTTTCGTTTCATCACTGCAAAGGTACAGAAAAGTAATGGAAGATGCAAACCTAACATCTAACAACTTGACAAACCTAACACAAGGTGGATTGTCACTCCTCACTCATCCCTCGCATTTCCTTCACCACCTCCACATCCGCCGGTAGCCATTGCACGGTGTCCAGTTCCTCTTGGCTTAGCCATTGTGCCGAGAGGTGTTCATTCAGTTTCACCCTCCCCTGCACGATGCGGCACAGGGCGCAATGCATCGTCAGGTGAAATGTCGGGTAGTCATACTCCACCGTGCATAGCCACTTCTCAGGCATTATCATCACACAGAGTTCCTCCCATATCTCGCGCACGAGTGCCACTTCCCTGCTCTCGCCCTCTTCCACTTTTCCGCCAGGAAACTCCCACCATCCCTTGTACTCGCCATACCCTCGTTGGGTGGCAAGCACATGTCCTTCTTCATCATGTATGATGGCAGCTACTACTTGGATGGTTTTCATAAGAGGTTGAGGTGTTTAGTTGAAGTTAAAAGAAAGCACATCATCTTCATCGACAAAATGTGTTTTCATTTCTCCACAACAAAAAGTTTCTACTTCATAATTTATATCAGGATAGCCAACACATGCATGATTGACAAATATTATTTCCCCTTTATGTACACATTGCTCCATGTCACAATACCATTCAATGATATCACCTATTTTATACTTAGAAATAGCGTTCATAATAAAAGTGAAAAAGATTATAATAATTCAAATCCTAAACTCTTCAAATATTCAAATGTCGCATCATAAAATTCAGGTTGACGTGTGTGGTCTTCACGATTTCCTTCAGGTACAACAAGAATCATTCCTTGACGAGCTCGTGTGAGTAATACACGATAAGCATTCAGTTGGTATGCTTGTGATTCGGGTTTGTTAATATTTTGCCATTTTGACCCTTTAAAGCTATAATGTTTCCATCCTTTATCGGAGTATCTGAAATCTCCATCCCAGACAACACATGTCCAGTCCAATTCCAATCCTTGAATATCAAATTCAGTAGCAACATCTTCTAAGAATAATGACGAACGGATATCATCTTTGTCTGCCAAAAACCAATGCTCTACATCAGGTTGTAGACGTACATCAATAGCTAATGGCTTAAGTCTATAAGCTTGTGACGAAACTACCATGCCATATCTTTCAGAACCACGCGACCGTTGCTTGAGCCATTTTTTTGCTTTATCCAGATCCCGTGTTAACACAATAGGATAACGGTCTTTTAAGGATTCATATACCCGTTTGGCTTCATCTTTATTTCTATCAAGTAACAGATGCACGAAGCGGGATAAATCTTCCGCTCTGAATGAACGCATTGACACGGCTAAATGCAACCGTTCATCATACGTTTTATTAGGATTGTTTTCTAACAATTTAGAAACGTTTCCTTCTGCATATTCTTTATCCGTCAGGTGGTTAGATATATAAACTTTCCAATTGGAGAAAGTCGTGTTAACGGCACGAATCCATTCACTTATACCTGCTTCACCTGTGTTGATTTCTTGTCCACCACCAACAAGACAAATGATTACAGCCCAATCCTTTCTAAGATTTAGTGACCAAATCAGGAATTCAGCTTCCGACATAGGGAAATTCGCTATTTTCTTTTTGCCTCCTCGGCTTCCTCCGCGTGCCAACCAACCTGACAAATGCTCTAAATCCCATGAACGTTGAGCTTCATCAAAAATGGCTACATGTTCAACTTCTCCATGTCCTGATTGTCCTAATTCAATAGATTTACTTTCGTCAATCTCCAATGTGCCATTCTCTATGGGTAGCTTAATTTTGTTAAGCATATTGTCACGATAGCGGTGGATTATTTGGATAAATTGACTTACTTCACGTTTCGCTTCTGTAAGATTATATTTATTACCCTTTTCGCGTTCTTGTTGTTGCTTGTCTTTAGCCAATGCAGCAGTTAAGACCTTCACCAGAGGACCATTTCCTGACAAATATACGGCCAAATTTCTATCATCCTTCTCTTCATTTGCTACTGCTTGCTGAATAGCAACGTTAAGCCCTACTAAGGTCTTGCCAGCTCCTGGTACTCCTGTTACGAAACAAATACTTTTCTCTCCGTTTTCGCGACTCCTGTTAATAATATCTATCAAATATTGCGTTGTTTTGCATAAAGATTCACCAGAAGCCTCTGTTCTGGTAATGTCTTCAACAGAATGATTTCTGTAAAGGGTGCTTGCTGCTTCTATGATAGTTGGTGTTGGTGCATAACGACTGATTGCCCAATCTTGAAAATCATTTGCACTACTAGGTTGTGCTAATTCTTTTTCAATAACTCTTTCAATGAGAGATGATAAGGTGTCTGCATTGGCAAATATTGGGTTATAAATATGGTCGTCATAAACAGACAGAAAAAGGTTGTTGCTACTTTCTTTTGCTTCGGTCGCGACCAATATGGGCACTATTGTACGGTGATGGCTGGCCAGATGAAAATTCTTCAAATCAAGTGCATAATCCATCACTTGCTCCATGTCGGTTCGCAAATACGCTTCTTCTCCAGCTTTAAATTCTATGACAAAGACAATACCCCGAAGCAGTAATACCACATCGACTCTTTTACCTAAGCGAGGAATCGAGTATTCAAACAGGATTTCTCCATTTTCCTCTTTCCATGAATTTAATGCTTGTTTGAGTATCTCAATTTCTTCACTCCATGCATATTTTTGCGTTGCTGCTGTATCTCCATCATCGTTAATGGACATTTTACCAAAAATATTTGTTGCAGATTTTTCAATAAAATCTTGGATAGAAGACTGGTAAAAGTATCTAGTCATAATTTGTTTGTCTTTATAGGTTTATCCCTTCCGCTACCGCAAACAGTTCGCTAATCTTCAATCCGAGTTTTTGGCTGATGCGTTCAATTATGTCAAGGGAAATGTTACGTTTTCCATTCTCAATATCGCTCATATACCGACGGTCAATACCGGCATCATAGGCAAATGCTTCTTGCGAGAGTTTCTTATCCTTGCGAAGTTGAATAATGGCCTTACCTAGTTTTTCTTGTATGGTCGTCATCATGGTATCTATATTTTATATTCAATAATCAAACATCTCCTTCAACGTGATGCCTAAACCGTTGGCAATTTTGGAAAGGGTGATGAGGGAAGGGGTCTTTTCGCCTCGTTCAATGTCGCCAATGTAGGTACGATTGAGTTCGCTTCTCAGGGCAAGTTGCTCTTGGCTCACATCATAACGCGCTCGTAATTCGCGCATTCGATTGCCAAAACGAACATTTATCTCTTGTTTCTCCATGATTTCGTTAATATTTCTGCGCAAAATTATAGGTAATAACAGATAAATTCAACCCACTACAGACGGAGTTATGCCGTTTATAGAGTGTAAAAGGTTAAAAGAATTAAAATAGGAGGAAAAAGCTTCATTTGAGCACAAACCGCTGTTTGTGTTTCTTTCTCAAGCCATCTGCTTTAGGAACTCTTTTTCTTTTTTCCTGATTATAGATTTAGCCATCGACTTCTTGGTCGTGAAATAAATCGCCATGTGTGGAAACTGTGGAGTTTTGCAGATTGACATTTTGTCAAAACTGTATATTCGCTTTGCGAGAATGGCATATTTTCGTACAGGAAACAAATGGGTTGGTTTTACGCTGAGGAAATTGGGTCAGATTCGGTGTATCTGTCAGAGAGACATTGGGATAGACGATTATTTCTTGTTCGTAAATTTGTGTCTAAAAAAACAAGAATGAAGGAAATGGGGAAGGAAATCGGTCCCCTTTTTTCGTTAAGGTAAAGCGCTATTTGAAGAGACTTAAGAGTTTTCGGACAACGCTTAAGAGATTTTTTCCTAACGCTTAAGAGATAATCCGACAAGTCTTAAGAGATATCCAATAACACATAAGAGAAAATGAATGGATATTATAGGGAATTTAGCCAAAATGCCATTCTATTTGGTCTGTTTTTGTGTGTATAACAAGATTCTTGAAACCTCAAATTCTGTATAAATATACAATATCAGCTAAAGGAAAGCGGCAAAACTGCATATTTATACACTTGCATATACAGAAATGAAGACGATTCATATATCATTCTGATAGAAAAACATGCGTCGTTGCTCACATAAAGTATGAAAATGTTGTGAGAATGTCATTCCTCTCCTATCATATTGCTGACGTCAGCAATATGGTCATTCTCCCCCATCCGCAGCAATCATGGAGCCTGTCTCTTCCTCTATGATGGGGTACGGACGTGCTTTGTGGAGGGCGTAGTTTTCGAGGTATATTTGGTTGAGGGTGCGCTCAAGCCCTTTCAGCGTCATTTCGCGTTGCTTGGGTTTCAGTTGGCATTCCCACAGGATGATGGTGTGCCAACCGAGCAGACGGAGCTGGATGCGCTTCTGCATGTCGCGTTCGCGGTTGCGCTCAATCTTGGCTTTCCAGAAGGGGGTGTTTGTCTTGGGCAGGACGAAGTAAGGGCAATCTTCGTGGCCATGCCAGAAACATCCGTTGATAAAGATGACTGTCCGATATTTTCGCAATACAATGTCGGGCGTGCCGGGCAGACGTTTCACGTTTACCCGGTAGCGGAATCCGCGGGAGAAGAGGTAGCGGCGCACCATCATCTCGGGCTTCGTATTGCGGCTTCGGATGCTCTTCATGCATCGTCTCCTCTGTTCAGGTGTCAGTCGGTCGGGCATGGGTAGTACATTTTCCGCAAAGATAATCATTTCCCCTTTACCAGGCGAATGTTCATGCTGTTTTTGTTACTTTTTTTGGGGGGGATGGGTATTCTCTGTCCCTTTGTATTTCGAAATGCAAAGGTTAGGAGTCGATTATTATTAATTATTAGTGTCCGCTAAAATTTTTACTGCTATGTTGGCTTCACGGTTCATGCTGTCTCTGTCACCCTGAGCGTAGTCGACTATACCTTTTAATGAAATAATCAAAAGAGGTTTTGTTGAGCCAAAGGCGAAAAGTGGGTCTATCAGGCGAAACATTTAATAATAGTCTTGTGGCTAGATCCTTCGACTCCGTAAACTCCGCTCAGAATGACAGAGACCGTCAGTTCTGCATAAAAGAGGGCTTACCCACATCTAAGATATTCAAGGATAGGGTATTATTAGTGTTTAGCGGACACTAATATTTTTTTATGGATAGATAAAAGACACTCAACTTTCGCAAGTAAATTCTGATGGCGATGGCTATGGCAATGGCCTTCGACCTTAGACCATCAACCTCTCAACGCATCAACCTCTCAACGCATCAACGAATCACCGCATCTGCCCACCGACAATGTCGAGCAGTTCGTTGGTGATGGATTGTTGGCGCACCTTGTTGTACTGGAGGTTGAGCTCTTGCAAGAGGGCATCGCCGTTGTCGGTAGCCGTTTGCATGGCAAAGGTGCGGGCGGCATGTTCGGCTGCCGAGGAGTCGAGCAGGATGGCATAGAGGCGCATGGCCAGTGCTTGTGGCAACAGGGTGGAGAGCAACTCGGGAGCCGATGGCTCGAGGATGTAGGGAGACCCTCCCCCCAGAAGACCCTCCCCCTGCCTCTCCGCAAGGGAGGGGAATGAAATGCTTTGCTCCTTTGAGTCTTGAACCTCCACAGGCAAGAACTGCTTGCGCATGAGCACCTGCACGGCCATGTTGTGATAGTGGGTATAGAGGATTTCCACACGATCGACTTGTCCGCTGAGGTAGAGGTCGGTCAGGTGGGCGGCAAGGGCTGCGGCCTCGGCATAGGTGGGCTTTTCGCCAATGGAGACGTAGTCGGACTCGGTTGACAATGCCTGTGCCACCTTGCGGCCGATGGGGATGAGCAGGAGGTCGGTGCCTTGGCGCTTGTATTCATCGATGGTTTGGGTGGCAAGGCGGATGAGGTTGTTGTTGAACCCGCCACAAAGGCTGGCACTGCTGCTGATGGCGACAAGGGCAACGCGTTTCAGAGCGGTTGACGGGCTGATGAGGGAACGGGTTGCCAAGGGATTGGTGCCGGACGAACTTACCGACTGGCCGGTTTCTCCCTTGTCAACAGACAGGTCTGCTTGCATCAGGTTGCTGACAATGCCGTCCAGCCGCTGGCTGTAGGGCAGCAGGTTCTCGATGGCCATCTGTGCCTTGTGAAGCTTGGCCGAGGCCACGAGCTTCATGGCCGAAGTTATCTTCAGCGTGTTCTTGACAGATGCGATGCGGGTCTTTATTTCTTTCAGTGAGGCCACTATTCTAATTATGAATTATGAATTATGAAGTTGGCGATGGCTATGGCTATTTTCCATAGTGCGTAGCAAGCCATCGGACACTACTTTCCTCCCATTCCTTTCGCTACCTGGCGGGCCACTTGCTCGATGATGGCGGTCACGTCGTCATTGATGATGCCTGAGGCAAGGATGTCGATGACATCGGTCTGGTGCTCGGTACGCAGGCGGTCGAGGAAGAGGTCTTGAAACTCGCGTACACTCTCGACAGGGATGCCGGCCATAAGGCCACGGGTGCCACAATAGAGGATGGCCACCTGTTCACCGACGGGCATGGGCGAGTATTGAGGTTGGATAAGCAGCTGGTTGTTCTTGCGTCCGCGGTCGATGGTTTGCGCTGTGACGGGGTCCATGTCGCTGCTGAACTTCGAGAAGGCTTCCAGCTCGCGGTATTGTGCCTGGTCAATCTTGAGGGTACCGGCCACCTTCTTCATCGATTTTATTTGGGCACTGCCTCCCACACGAGAGACGGAGATGCCGACATTGATGGCAGGACGGAAGCCCTGGTTGAAGAGCGAGGCTTCGAGGAATATCTGGCCATCGGTGATGGAGATGACGTTGGTGGGGATGTAGGCCGACACGTCGCCTGCCTGAGTCTCGATGATGGGCAGGGCGGTGAGCGAACCTCCACCCTTGACGATGCCACGCAGGCTCTCGGGGAGGTCGTTCATGCGCTCGGCCACCTCTTGTTGCTTGATGATTTTGGCCGCACGTTCGAGCAGGCGCGAATGGAGGTAGAAGATGTCGCCCGGATAGGCTTCGCGACCCGAGGGACGACGAAGAATCAGGGAAACCTCGCGATAGGCTACGGCTTGCTTTGAAAGGTCGTCGTACACAACCAGGGCATGGCGGCCAGTGTCGCGGAAATATTCACCAATGGCAGCACCGGCAAAGGGTGCATAGTATTGCATGGCGGCAGGGTCGGCAGCTGTGGCTGCTACCACCACGGTGTAGTCCAACGCACCACGTTCGCGCAGGGTATCGACAATGTTGGCCACGGTAGAGCCTTTCTGACCGATGGCTACATAGATGCAATAGACGGGTTCGCCCTTCTCGTAGTTGGCACGCTGGTTGATGATGGTGTCGATGGCAATGGAGGTCTTGCCCGTCTGACGGTCGCCGATGATAAGCTCGCGTTGTCCGCGTCCGATAGGAATCATGGAATCGACCGCCTTCAATCCTGTCTGAAGGGGTTCGTTCACCGGCTGGCGGAAGATGACACCGGGTGACTTGCGTTCGAGGGGCATCTCGTAGAGGGTGCCACTGATGTCGTTGCCACCATCGATGGGTTGGCCGATGGCGTTGACTACACGTCCGAGCATACCTTCACCCACACGGATGCTGGCAATGCGGCCGGTGCGCTTGACCACCATACCTTCCTTGATGAGGTCGGTAGGACCGAGCAGTACGGCACCGACGTTGTCCTCCTCGAGGTTCATCACGATGGCCATCACGCCGTTTTCAAACTCAAGGAGTTCTTCGGCTTCGGCATTGTTCAATCCGTAGATGCGGGCCACACCGTCGCTTACCTGGAGCACGGTGCCCACTTCGTCGAACTTCAAAGTGGTGTCGATGGAGCGAAGCTGCTGGAGGAGCACTTCAGAGACTTCGCTGGGCTTTATTGTATTGTTTTCTGGCATCTTTTGTTTTTTTTATATAGTGGCTATAGTTTCTATAGTTCTTATAGTTCCTATAGTTTATTGCGTTAGCTGGGCTTGGATTTGGCGGAGCTGTCCCTTCACACTGGCATCCATGCGCTGGTTGTCGAGCTGGAGGATGAATCCACCAAGAATCTCTTCGTCCACACTGAGGTCAAACTCTACGGTACCCTTCACCGCTTGGGCAACCATGGCGCGCAGGTGCTCCTCGGTGGCCTTGTCCAAAGGTACAGCCGTGGTGAGCTGCCCTACATAGATTTCCTTCTCGCGCCGGTAAAGACTGATGAAGGAGGCAAGGATGAAGAGCAGGTAGCGCTCGCGACGCTGCTGGAAGAGCAATCCGATGAAGCGTTCGCACACGGGATGGAAAGCTCCGCCCGAAGCTGTACGCAGCAGATTGACCTTGGCCGTGCGGTCGAGCACAGGATTGAGCATGGCACGCTGCAACTCCTTCACTTGCATCAGTGTGCGGCAAAGGGTAAACGCCTGCTCATATACCTCTGCCTCGGCCTTGCACTCGATGGCGTAGGCAAGCAGCGCTTTGGCGTATCGTTTGGCTATGGGTCCTATGTACACGTTCTAATTATGAATTTTGAATTATTAATTATGAATTCAGCGAATTACTCTTCACATGTATCTCTCCTCTCTCCCCTCGGGAGGGATTGAGGGGACTTACCTTCAATTCTTCTCCACCTCATCCAACAAGCGCTCGACGAGGTCCATCTGTTGGCGCTCGGTAGCGAGGTTGGTGCGCATAATCTTCTCAGCCACCTCGACGGCCATTTCAGCCGTTTGCCGGCGGATGTCGCGTATGGCATTCTCCTTTTCGTGCTGAATCTGCTGGCGGGCTTCCTCCAACATGAGAGCACCTTCGGTCCGAGCCTTTTCGCGTGCCTCCTCAATGATGCGGTCGCGTGTGTTGGCAGCATCCTTCAGTATCAGGCGCTGCTCTTCGCGGGCTTGGGTCAACAGAGCCTCGCTCTCGGCCTTGATGCCCTCCAACTTGGCGTTTGCTTCGCGGGCAGCCTCCAACGACTGGTCGATGAAGCGCTTGCGGTCGTCCACCATGCGGGTGATGACGGGGAAACCCCACTTGGCCAACACAAAGAACACTATGCCGAACGAGAGGAGCATCCAGAAGAGCAACCCTGCATCGGGGGTAAACAGTTCCATACCGCAGAAGGATTAGAATACAGCAAGCAGACAAACCACGATGGCAAACAGGGCTGCACCCTCAATCAATGCTGCAATGATAATCATACTTGTGCGGATGTCGCCAGCTGACTCGGGTTGACGGGCAATGGCCTCCATGGCCGAACTACCAATCCTGCCGATGCCCCATGCAGCACCAATTACTGCTATAGCAGCACCGATGGCTGCACCTACTTTTCCTAAACTTACCGCTCCTGCGGCTGCTTGTAATGCGATTAATGATAACATAGTTCTTTTTTTATTATGAATTATTAATTATGAATTATTTTCTATTTCTCGTGATGCTCCACCCTCGACAAACCTATGAACACGGCTGAAAGCATGGTGAAGACGTAGGCTTGTATGAAGGCTACAAGCAACTCGAGGAAGTTCATGAAGATGGTGAACAGCACTGATACCACCGTCATGCTACCACCCAACAGGGCACCCATCGAATGGGTGATGAAGATGATGCACACCAATGCCAATATTACTGAATGGCCTGCCATGATGTTGGCCAACAGACGGATGGTGAGGGCAAAGGGCTTGGTGATGAGTCCGAATATCTCGATGACAGGCATCAAGGGTACGGGGCACTTCATCCACAGGGGTACATCGGGCCAAAGCACCTCGCGCCAATATTCGCGTGTGCCAAAGAGGTTGATTGCCAAGAAGGTGCACACGGCCAGAAAGAGCGTGATGGCAATGTTGCCCGTCACATTGGCTCCACCAGGGAAGAAAGGGACCAATCCCATCAGATTGCTGAGGAAGATGAAGAAGAAGGCCGTGAGGAGGTAGGGCGCAAAGCGCTCGTAGTCCTTCCCCACACTGGGTTTGATGATGCCGTCGTAGATGGCCATGATGAGCATCTCCATCATGCCTACAAAGCCGCGTGGTGCTTCGTCGGAGGCCTCTCTGCGCCTATACCATCGACTGACACAGAGGATGATAGCAACAAGGAGAAGGCTGTTGATGACGATGCCTGCGGCTATCTTTGTCAAGGACAAGTCAAGTAAAGGACGCACTACTTCGCCCTCTGACGTTGTCTCCACCACCTTGCCCTTGTGAGCACCCTCGGTGGCTATATGGAAACCGTTGTGCGCCTCGCCATGGTGCAATCTGTTGGAGAGGAAAGCATGAAAACCCTTCTCCCGGCTGAAGACAATCACGGGCAAGGGGATGCTCACATGCTTGTCGCCTATCGTAGTGACGTGCCACTCATACGCATCGCCAATGTGGTCGAAGATAATCTCCTTGACATCTATCGGCTTATCCTCATCGTGGGTGTGCGACGAGGCTTGCACAGGAAGTATGCTTCCCAGCAAACAGAGCACGAAGGCGAGCAATATGGATCTATATTTTGTCATTTACAATTTACTGTTTAGTCTTATGGGGCTAATTGGTCAAATAGATTTTATGGGGTTAATAGGTCTAATAGGTCAAATTAGTCAAATGGGCTTATTGGTCATTAATTAGTCCTATTGGTCTTATTGGCCCTATAAGGAATCGTCTTAGCTTTCCTCCACACAGGCCACCACCTCGTTCTCTTTCACCTCCACAAAGCCGCGCGCGATGGATACGATGCGCTCGATGGCCTCGTGGGGCTTGTCGGCATTGCGCATCTCGGAGAAGTTTATCACCCCCTTCTCCAACGAGGAGATGAGTGCCGCATGGCGGGGCAACACGGTGAATCGTCCCTTGGTGCCGGGTAGAGACACTTTGCTTACCAGTCCGTTGAAGAGACACTTTTCGGGGGTCAGTATTTGAAGGTGGAGGGAC
>JAFWYQ010000113.1 GCA_017517605.1 Bacteroidaceae bacterium | reverse complement strand
CTATAAGAGAAGGAGCAGAGTCGCATCCTGCAAAATGAGCTATTGAGCAATTTCAAACGTCAATTTGTTGCTGAAACGTTTGAATCGCTCAAAACACCTGTAGGAATCGACCTTTGAGGGATGTCATATCCTGCAATTTGAGCTATAGGTCGAAATTTCCGCCAGAACGGAGATGTCTCTTGACATCTCAAGGCACAGAATGGTATCTTTGCAAACGTCAATCGGCGAGTGATGTCAACCTGTATGGCCAGCAGGTGAAATTCAGTAGCCGAATGAGGTAATGACGAGCAACGAGTGACGAGTAGCCATGCGGAAAATTATGTTGGAACACAGAGCCACGGAGACACAGAGATTATATATTTGTCTCCTGTAAAGTAAAATACTCTGTGTTTTTGTGTCTCTGTGTTCTAATAGAAATCGTAGCTGACAACTTGTATCTCGTCAATTTGTCAACTGAAAATATCACAAATCATAAATGAAAAAAGGGCACTATCTTCACAGACAATGCCCCCATTCAATTAACCTTTTGACTTATGTCGAATTGTATTAAGCCCTAAATTTGAGAATTAGAGGATGCTCTTTACAACCTCCATCATGCCCTTCTCCTGAATGGCATCGAGGTCGGCCTTGATGGCATCGGTAAGACCGGGAATGAGGTTGAGGTCCTCGCCCCAGATGCTCTCAGCTCCAAGCACGCCTTCGGCCACCTTGCTGGTGCAACCGGTAGCCCACAAGTCTGTAAGGAGCTGCATGATTTCGGGTGCATCGTTGGGCACGATTTCAGCGCCATCGGCACGCACACCGCCCTTGTAGTAGGTGATGATGGCAGCAAGACCGAGCACGAGTCCCTTGGGAAGCTCGCCCTTACGCTCGAGATAGGTCTTGAGACCGGGAAGGTCGCGTGTCTGATATTTGGGGAATGAATTGAGCATGATGCTGGTTACCTGGTGGTCAACGAACGGGTTGTTGAAGCGCTCGAGCACATCCTTGGCAAACTGCTGGAGCTCTTCCTTCGGGAGGTTGAGGGTCTCCATCAACTCGTCGAACATCACCTTGTTGATGTACTGTCCGATAACCTCGTGCTGGCAAGCGTCGCGCACAATGTTCACGCCAGCGAGGTAAGCCACGGGTGAAAGTACGGTGTGAGGGCCGTTGAGCAATGTCACCTTACGTTCGTGGTAAGGAGCCTCAGAGGGCACGAAGAGGACGTTCAAGCCTGCCTTGTCGGCGGGGAATTCCTTGGCCACTTCCTGCGGAGCCTCGATTACCCAGAGGTGGAAGATTTCGCCCTGTACCACGAGGTTGTCCTCGTACTGGAGCTTCTCCTGAATGGCGGCAATATCCTTGCGGGGGAATCCAGGCACAATACGGTCAACGAGGGTAGCATATACACCGCATGACTCCTCGAACCACTTGCTGAACTCTTCGCCGAGGTTCCACAACTGGATGTACTTGCGGATGCAGTCCTTCAGGTGATGACCGTTGAGGAAAATCAACTCACAGGGGAAGATGATGAGTCCCTTGGTGGGGTCGCCATTGAAGGTCTTGAAACGGTGGTAAAGCAACTGAGTGAGCTTACCGGGATAAGATGATGCGGGAGCATCGTCGAGCTTGCAAGCGGGGTCGAAAGCAATACCGGCCTCGGTGGTGTTGCTGATGACGAAGCGCATTTCGGGCTGCTCGGCCAACTTCATGTATTCGTCGAACTGAGAATAGGGATTCAAGGCACGGCTGATGACATCGATGCGAGTGAGGCTGTTCACCACTTCGCCCTTGTCGAGGCCCTGCAGGTTGACGTGATACAGACAGTCCTGTCCGTTCAACATATCCACCATACCCTTTTCGATGGGTTGTACCACTACTACGCTGCTATCGAAATTGGCCTTCTCATTCATGTTGAAAATGATCCAGTCAACGAATGCACGCAAGAAATTTCCTTCACCGAACTGAATGATGCGCTCGGTACGTTCTGCCTTAGGGGCAGTTTGTTTGTTCAATGGTCTCATATTACTTAAATATAGTATTAAATTGTTAGTTCTACCTATGCAGATGGATAAATAATCCTAATTAACGGCACAAAATTACAAACTTATTTTGTAACTTCAAATAAAATCCGTAATTTCGTGCACGATAACGACGAAAAAATAGAATTAACCGAAATATTAACATTTAATACAAGACCTGTATGAAGAAATTCATGGACGAAAACTTCTTGTTGCAAACCGAAACTGCACAGAAGTTGTATCACGAACATGCGGCCAAGATGCCCATCATCGACTATCACTGCCATTTGATTCCCCAAATGGTGGCTGATGACTATAAATTCCGTTCTATCACCGAGATTTGGTTGGGCGGCGACCATTACAAATGGCGCGCCATGCGCTCAAACGGTGTGGCCGAGCGCTTCTGTACCGGCAAGGACACCACCGATTGGGAGAAGTTCGAGAAATGGGCCGAGACGGTGCCTTACACCTTCCGCAACCCCCTCTACCACTGGACTCACCTGGAGCTGAAGACAGCCTTCGGTATCGACAAGGTACTGAACCCCTCAACCGCCCGCGAAATCTACGAAGAGTGTAACGAGAAGTTGCAACAACCGGGTATGACCGCCCGCGGATTGATGCGCCGCTACAACGTGGAAACCGTTTGTACGACAGACGACCCTGTTGACACCCTCGAATACCACAAGCAGGTGAAGGAGAGCGGTTTCGAAGTGAAGATGTTGCCCACATGGCGTCCCGACAAGGCCATGGCCGTAGAGGTGCCCGCCAACTTCCGCGCTTACATCGAGAAACTTGCTGAGGTGAGCGGGGTGAACATCAGTTGCTTCAACGACGTGATTGATGCCCTGCAGAAGCGTCACGACTTCTTCGAATCTATGGGATGTAAGTTGAGCGACCACGGAATCGAGGAATTCTATGCCGAGGATTATACCGACGCAGAAATCAACGCTATATTTAATAAGGTATATGGCGGTACTGAACTGACTCAGGAAGAAATCCTCAAGTTCAAGAGCTGCATGATGATTGAATTTGCCAAGATGGACCACGCCAGCGGTTGGGCACAACAGTTCCACTACGGAGCTATCCGCGACAACAACTCAAAGATGTTCAAGCTCCTTGGCCCCGACACCGGTTTCGACTCAATCGGTGAGTTCAACACAGCCAAGAAGATGTCGAAGTTCTTCGACAAGCTGAACAGCCAGGACAAGTTGACCAAGACCATCATCTACAACCTCAACCCCTGTGCCAACGAGGTGATTGCTACCATGCTCGGCAACTTCCAGGACGGCTCATGCCCGGGTAAGATCCAGTTCGGTTCGGGATGGTGGTTCCTCGATCAGAAGGACGGTATGGAGAAGCAGATGAACGCACTCTCATTGCTCGGCCTCTTGAGCCGTTTCGTAGGTATGTTGACCGACTCTCGCTCGTTCCTCTCCTACCCGCGCCACGAGTATTTCCGCCGTACACTCTGTAACCTCCTCGGCAAGGATGTGGAAAATGGCGAAATCCCCGTATGCGAAATGGAGCGTCTGAACCAAATGGTAGAGGACATCTGCTACAACAATGCCAAGAACTACTTCAACTTCTGATAGAAGATTGGATAAATAAAGAGAGAGAGGGTGTGCACGCAATGTGCATACCCTCTCTCTCTTTTTTCTCTTACTTCATCGCTAACCCCATTGAGTCACCAAATTCCACTAAAGGCAGGGGAAATCATTGTACATAGGCGGAAAGCTCGTCAGCATCCACATCCTTGGCAATGATGACACCCTCGGGATTGAGCAAGTAATTCTTGAACCCCTTCTGCAAGCTGTATTGCTTGTACAGGGACGAATTTTCACCTTCAAGCTCCACAAAGCTGATTGCAGGGTCAATCCTGTCCTTCTTGACGGTTTCGTCAAACACCGAACGGTATTCGTCAAACGACACAGAAACCATCCTTACCTGCGAGGGCATGTGCGCCACGGCCTTGCTCAACTGTACATTCTGCATACGCGAGGCCGCATCGTAGCTTGCCCAAAAACTCAGCAGTACGTAGTTGCCTCGCAAATTCTTGAGGCTGAGGGGCTGCTCACCCTCATCGGTTGCAGACAACGTGAATTGAGGCGCTTTGTCGCCCACATCCTGTCCGCTGAAGATGCTATCCTTGTCCACAAAAGAAACCAATAAGGTGAACAAGGCAACAAACTTCCACTTTACATGTCTCATGTAATACGCTTTTGGTTCATACTATAGCCCTCTGCCGCTTGCAAAAGGCCGTTTGCCTGGTAGATTTCCGAAGAGGAGAAAACCCTTAATCGATTGCAACGAATGGGTTCAAAACGTCGGTCAATGAATCCCCACATCGTCGTTCAATGAATCCTCATGTCGTCTCCAACAAGTCTTCAAACGCCATTCAAGGACTCTTCAAACACCGTCCAACGAATCCTCACACTCCGTTAAAAATCCGGTGCAAAGGTAGTGCTTTCCATTGAACTGACCATATAAAAACAGTGTTTTTTATGTTTTACAACACATTTTCGACCCTTTTTAAGCAAAAAGTAGCCATTTTTTTCACTTTATTCACTAATTTTGCAACTTAAATTTTTAGACATTACCCCCCTCACAATGTTTAATTCGTCATTGACCATCTGACAATTCATAATTGATAATTCGTAATTGACAATTCGTAATTGATAATTCATAATTAAATAATATAATGTATTTCGACGAACTTGACTTAGAAGACAACATACTGGATGCGCTCGATGCCATGAACTTCGAGGAGTGTACCCCTGTGCAGGAGCATACCATTCCGCCATTGCTCGAAGGACACGACCTTATCGGTGTAGCTCAGACGGGTACGGGAAAGACGGCCGCCTTCCTTCTGCCGGTGCTCAACCAACTGAGCAAGGGAGGATACCCCGAAGATGCCATCAATTGCATCATCATGTCTCCTACCCGCGAGCTGGCCCAACAAATCGACCAACAGATGGAGGCCTTCAGCTACTTCACCAATAGCAGTAGCGTGGCCGTATATGGAGGCAACGATGGTATCCGCTTTGCACAAGAGCAGAAGGGACTTACCCTCGGAGCCGATGTGGTAATAGCCACACCTGGACGCTTGTTGGCACACATCAACATGGGATATGTGGATCTGTCGCGTGTCAGCTTCTTCATCCTCGACGAAGCCGACCGTATGCTCGACATGGGTTTCTCTGACGACATCATGCAGATAGCCAAACTATTGCCAGACACAAGGCAAACCATCATGTTCAGTGCCACCATGCCGGAGAAAATCCGCCAGCTTGCACGCTCCATCCTGAAGAATCCTGTGGAGGTGAAACTGGCCGTAAGCAAACCCGCTGAGAAAATCCAACAAGGTGCCTACATCTGCACCGAGCCACAAAAGCTCGGCATTATCCAACATCTATTCGCGGAAGAACCGGCCAAGCGCGTCATCATCTTCGCTTCGTCAAAACTGAAGGTGAAAGAGGTGACCAAGGCTCTGCAACGCATGAAACTCAACGTGGGCGAAATGCATAGCGACCTCGACCAGGCGCAACGCGATGCTGTGATGCACGAGTTCAAGAACGACCGTGTGGACATACTCGTGGCTACCGACATTGTATCGCGAGGCATCGACATCGACGACATCACCCTTGTCATCAACTTCGATGTGCCACACGATTGCGAGGATTATGTGCACCGCATCGGACGAACCGCACGTGCGGGCAACGAGGGACGCGCCATCACGTTCGTAGGACCTAAAGACCAGGCACGCTTCCACACCATCGAAGAGTTCATCGAAAAGGAGGTGGAGAAATTGCCCGTGCCCGAGGCTCTTGGCGAGGCTCCTGCATACAATCCCGAACGTAAGAATGACCAAGGACGTGGACGAGGACGTGGAGGAAAAGCCTACAACAGAGGTGGACGTGGAGGAAAAGCCAACGGAGGAAGAGGCGGACGTGGAGGAAGAAAGCCCTCGGCCGACCGCAAACAACACACGGGAAACATGCCTGCCTCTGCACCCTCCGCCATCGAGAACAATGCCAAAGCTACTGGAAACAACGCCAAAGCTGGCGAGAACAATACCCAATCTGTAGGTAACGCACCCCAATCTGCAGGCAACGCTCCCTCAACAGACAACGCTCCCAAGAAGAAGCGCAGCCACCGGGGAGGAAAGAACCGCCACGGACGCAAGCCACAAAGCGAAGCGCCTGCCTCCACGCCTGCCAACAAGGAATAAGGCGGGAGGGCTATGAATTATTCAAGAAGTTTCTAAGATTTTAACAAGGAAATCCGTGCATTTGCGCGTTCTTTATGTCAAAGCGGGTTATTATTAACGAATTAGGATTCGATTGCATTTCGAGTTGAATCCGACACTTAATATGGGAAGAAAGAAGATGAAGATTGCCAAAGACTTGACTGAGCTTATCGGACACACCCCCTTGGTGGAGCTGTCGGCTTACGGAAAACGACACGGGCTGAAGGGACGCATTGTGGCCAAGGCGGAGATGTTGAATCCGAGCGGAAGCGTGAAGGCACGCGCGGCACTCGCCATGATTGAGGAAGCCGAGCGACAAGGAGTGCTGCAACCGGGAGGGACCATCATTGAGCCTACGAGCGGAAACACAGGCATCGGCCTGGCCATGGTGGCTGCCATCAAGGGCTACCGCCTGATACTGACCATGCCCGAGACAATGAGCATCGAGCGCCGCAGATTGCTACAAGCCTACGGGGCCGAAGTGGTGCTGACGGAAGGTGCAAAGGGTATGGCCGGAAGCATTGAAAGAGCTGAAGAACTGAAGCGCGAGATACCCGGAAGCCTCATCCCCCAGCAATTCGAGAACAAGGCAAACCCGCAAGTGCACGAGTGTACCACGGGCGAAGAGATATGGAAGGACACCGACGGACAGGTGGCAGCCTTTGTGGCCTGCGTAGGCACGGGTGGCACGGTGTCGGGCACAGGCCGTACATTGAAGAGGCATAACCCCGAGGTGCACATCGTGGCCGTAGAGCCATCGGCCTCGCCCCTGTTGCAGGGAGGCATGGCCGCACCGCACAAGATACAGGGCATCGGGGCCAACTTCATCCCCGCCAACTACGACCCTGCGGTGGTGGACGAGGTGATGGGCATCAGCGACGAGGAGGCTTTCCGCACCGCACGCGAGGTGGCCATGACGGAAGGATTGCTCGTGGGCATCAGCAGCGGAGCTGCCCTCTGTGCCGCCCGACGCTTGGCCATGCGGCCTGAGTATGAGGGACGTATCATTGTCGTACTTCTGCCCGATGGCGGAGAGAGGTATCTTTCGACGGAGCTGTTTTGAATAGTATTAACTAAATAGAGAGAAGAAAAAAATGAAAATCAAGAGAATGATGATGGCCGCATTGGCGGCTCTGATGCTCCCCACCCTTGCATGGGCACAGGAGGAGGAAGATGGTGTTTACGTAGAGCTGGAGGCTGACGTGGTGAGCAGCTACATCTGGCACGGACAGGACTTGGGCGGTGTGAGCCTGCAACCTTCGTTGACCGTCGGGTGGAACGACCTTTGGTTCAACGTGTGGGGCTCGGCCGGCATCGCTACCGACGCTCACCGCGAGATTGACCTCTCGTTGGGATACGACCTTGGCAACTTTAGCTTTGCCGTGACGGACTATTGGTTCCTTGGCGACGGCGAATCGGAGAAGTTCTTCAACTACGCCGCACACTCCACGCTCCACACCCTGGAGGGAAGCATCGGCTACGACTTCGGATTCCTTTCGCTCCAGTGGGCCACCTACTTCGGCGGAAATGACTACGACGAGGAGGGCAAGCGCGAGTTCACCTCGTACATCAAGGCCGACGTACCCTTCACGCTGGCAGGCTTCGAAGGCACAGCTACCGTAGGTGCCACACCGTGGGGAAGCGCCACGTACGAGGCCAACCGCTTCATGGTGTGCGAGACATCGGTGGAGTTGCGCAAGGAGGTGAAATTGAACCCCACCCTCTCGTTTGACGCATACGGCAAGGTCATCGTCAACCCCGCTACCGAAGCCACCTTCTTCGTCTTCGGCTTGGGATTCTAAACCATTGAAGGACAAGGGATTCCCATTTGGCCACACAAATGCAAGGCATCGAACCCGTCGGGTCGGAAGCCTTGCATTTTTTTGTCCGAAGCCTCCGACTTTCCGGCACTTCGGCAAGAACCTTTCGGCAAAACGCATTCTACACTCCGACAGAAAGCGTTTTACTGAAGAATAGAAAGCGTCCGACCAAACAACAGAACGCTTTCCGCCAAAAGACAGAAAGCGTTCCGGAAAAAGCGTAGAGGGAAGCCACCGTAAAAGGGAATGCCTTGCGCGCGCGTACATTATATTATATATCCCCCCTCATCCTTCGGCGGAACTCGGCACAGATGATGGCCGTGGCTGTGGCCACGTTCAGCGATTCGGAGGTAGGTTCGCCCACAGGGAAGTTGGGGATAAACAGGCGCTCATTGACAAAAGTCGCCACTTCGGTGGAGATGCCATTCCCTTCGTTACCCATGATGATAAGCCCGTTGGCCGTGAGCGACTTGGTGTAGAGGTCCTCGCCATCGAGGAAAGTACCGTAGAGGGGTATGCCTTGTTCTTTCAGCTTGCAGAGCAAATCCGGTAGCGGAGTGTAGTGCAAGTGTACACGTGCCAAGGCCCCCATCGTGGCCTGCACCACCTTGGGGTTGTAGGCATCAGCCGTGGCGGGCGAGCAGAAGATGTGGCGTATGCCGAACCAGTCGGCCAGGCGGATGATGGTGCCAAGGTTGCCGGGGTCCTGCACATCGTCGAGCGCCAGGCAAAGCTCCTTCAACGGCAGAGAGGTGTCACACACATCGTCATCGTCATAGCCGAATACGGCCATCACCTCCTGCGGCGTCTTCAGGAAACTGGCACGAGTCAGCTCCTCCTCCGTCACGTTCACCTTCTCATCGGCCACCGCCTCGGGATGAGCCGCGTGCCACCCGTCGGTAGCCACCAGCAGACGGCAAGGGAAGTAAGGCAACATGTCGCCCACCACCTTCGGCCCTTCGGCCACAAAGACATGCTCGGCACGGCGGTTTTTCTTCAACTCCAGCGAACGGATGTATTTCAATTTGGCTTTGCTCAACATAAAATCAACTATTCTTTGCTTAAAAGTGCGGCAAAGCTACGGATATTTTTTTTATTTGAACTATCTTTGCGGATATTTTCGTCGAAGAATGAGCAAATATCAAAAATATATACACCTTCTGGAAGTCGTGCTGCTCTATTGGGCAGCAGGATTGCTCGCGTCGTGCTCCTCGACCAAATACCTTTCCAAGGGAGAATACCTGCTCGACGACATAGCGATTGAATGCGACGAACAGGAGGTCAACACCTCAGACCTGGGCGGCTACATAAAGCAAAGCCCCAATGCCAGCTGGTTCAATGTGGCCAAAGTGCCGCTGGGCATCTACAACCTCTCCGGCAAGAAGGACACATGGCTCAACCGCCTCCTCAAGCGCATAGGCGAAGCCCCCGTAGTGTACGACCGCCAACAGGCCGACCGCTCGTCGTCCGAACTGAAGCGTACCTTGCAGAACATGGGCTACCTGGGTGCATCAGTCGACGCAAGCGAAGAGTACAAGCGCCACAAGGTGACACTCACCTACCAGCTCCACCCGGGCGATGTCTACCGCATAAACAAAATCACCATGGACATAGCCGACACGACCATGGCCGGCAAGATAGAAGAAACAGCCTCACAATCCCTGTTGAAACCCAACATGGTGCTCAACATCAACACCCTCGACAAAGAGCGCGAACGCATAGCCACCGCCATGAGGAACCAGGGATACTACAGGTTCAGCAAGGATTACATCACCTATACGGCCGACACCACATTGAACTCGAAGAATGTGGCACTGACCATGCACCTCGCCCTCTACCAGCAGGACAAGCAAAGCCCCTTGACACCACACCCCATATACCAGCTGAATGACGTACACGTAATCACCGAGTTCGACATAAACAACATCAATGCCAACCAGCTGAACCAACTCAGGCAGACCACCTACAAAGGACTGGACATCCACTATCGGAACTCGCTGATACTAAAGCCCAAAATCTTCTCCGACCACATCTTCATGCGTGAAGGCGAACCCTACCGTGCAGATGATGTCGACAGAACCTATTCGTCGTTTGGACAACTCAATGCACTGAAATACTCCAACATACAACTGGTCGAAAGCCCAGGAACCAACCTGCTGGACGCCTTCATCCTCACCTCTCCGGCACGCATACAAAGCGTAACCGCCGAACTGGACGGCACAAACACGGCGGGCGACCTTGGCGCAGCCGCCTCGGTGACCTACCAGCACAAGAACCTTTTCAAAGGAAGCGAAACCTTTACACTGAAAATACGTGGCGCCTACGAAGCCATCAGCGGATTGCAGGGATACACCACCAACAACTATACCGAATACGGAGCCGAAGCCTCGCTCAACTTCCCCCGATTCATGTTCCCCTTCCTCACCTCCGACTTCAAGCGCCGCATCCGTGCCTCCTCCGAGGTGGGCATACAGTACAACACCCAGGAGCGTCCCGAATTCTCGCGACGCGTGCTGGCAGCCTCATGGAGTTACCGATGGAGTCCCAAGCAACGTGCACAACACCGCTTCGACCTGTTGGACATCAACTACGTGTACATGCCCTCCGTATCGTCCACCTTCCGCGACGAATACCTCAACAGCACGGCCAGCAACTCCATCTTGAAGTACAACTACGAGGACCTCTTCATCATGCGTTTGGGACACACCTATTCCTACAGTTCGCCCGACATCGACAACATCACGGGCAACAAGCGGAAAAGCCGCTTCTCCATACGCACCAACATCGAGACATCAGGAAATCTGCTGAATCTGATTTCGCACACCATCTATGAACGACAGACTGGCAATGGACAATACGCCATCGGCAACATCGCCTATGCCCAATACATCAAGGGCGATTTCGACTACATCCAGCATTTCGCCATCGACAAGCGCAACAGCATCTCCATCCACGTAGGTTTAGGTATAGCCTATCCCTATGGCAACTCCACCGTGCTCCCATTCGAAAAGCGCTACTTCTCCGGTGGAGCCAACAGCGTAAGAGGATGGTCGGTTCGCTCATTAGGCCCCGGACGTTTCTCGGGAGGCGACAAGAAAATCGACTTCATCAACCAATCGGGAGACATGAAACTTGATGTGAGCCTCGAATACCGCACCAACCTGATTGGAAAACTCAACGGAGCCATCTTCGTCGATGCAGGAAACATCTGGACTCTGCGCGAATACGAAGAACAACCCGGAGGCGCCTTCCATATCGATAGCTTCCTCAGCGAAATAGCCATGGCCTACGGTGTCGGGTTACGAGCCGATTTGGGATTCTTCATCCTCCGATTCGACTTCGGTATGAAGGCCGTCAATCCCGTCTACCCCGTCGATAGCCGCGACCACTATCCCATTCTCCATCCCGACCTCAGACGCGACTTGACCTTCCACTTTGCGGTAGGTTATCCATTCTAATGGTGCAAGCTACGAATTATTCAAGTGGAAGCTACGAATTATTCAACTTCAAGATTATTTACAGGAACTCCCTTAAAGAATTCGGTGACATACCACTTGTCCACGCCGAACTTTTTAATCGTCAAGCTCAACGTGTCGCACGGACAGATGGACAACGTGTCGGCCATATAATCGATTTTCAAGGCATTCCGAATCTCCATATCCACAAACACCATATTATCAACGTCAGACTCATGTTTAATCACCCTCACATCCACCTTCCCCGAAGCCTTTAAGAAATCCCGGTCACTCTGCCTCAAGTTCGTATGCCGAAAATCCATGATGGCGTGCAAATCCCTATGGCAATACCCCCTGGCCTTCTTTACATCCAAGTTATAGAAAGCCTCCGTAAACTCCTTCGCCACCTTGCATGCAGCCTCCTCCTTCGAAACCTCGCACGATGCCATCCCAAGCGAAAGCAACACTATTCCCAAATTCTTTATCCACGTATTATTCATATCCAACTGAACAAATATATTTTCTCTATCGTATACAATAACGCTTCACCCCCCTTAAATGTTTTATAAAAAAAGGAAATTCTCTATTTTTTCACCATTTTATTTCCTTTTGTAGGCTAATTGTATTACCTTCGTCCACGCAAGGCAGTATTTCAGGAGAGTATTCTCCCCCAAAGAATCCTTCTCACCCCCAAAAAAGAGAGAAAGAAGAGATGAAACTAAGATTCATAAGTCTGGCCAGTGGTAGCGATGGCAACTGCTTCTACCTCGGCACCCAATCATACGGCATACTCATCGATGCCGGCATAGGCATACGCACCATCAAGAAAGTGCTGCGCGAACGGGGCATTGCCCTCGAGAGCATCCTTGCCGTGTTTGTCACCCACGACCATGCCGACCACATCCGCACCGTAGGCAACCTCAGCGAAGGGTGCAACATCCCCGTCTACACCACCGACACCATCCACAAAGGCATGCAGAAAAGCTATTGCATGACCAAGAAAGTAAGCCCCGTCAACCGACGGATAATCCAAAAGGGAGAAGAAACCATCGTGCGCGACCTCCACATCACCCCCTTCGAAATCCCCCACGACGGAAGCGACAATGTAGGCTACAGCATCTGGTGCGGCAACATCAACTTCTGCTTCATCACCGACATCGGCCACATCACCGACACCGTAAAGCACTACGTGGCACAGAGCCACTACCTGATACTCGAGGCCAACTACGACGAGCAGATGCTGGCCAACAGCTCCTATCCGCTACAATTGCAAATGCGCATCAGTGGCGACAAGGGACACCTCTCCAACCGCGAGGCAGGCCAATTCCTTGCCGACAACTACCCACCCCATCTCCGCCACGTATGGCTATGCCACCTCAGTCGCGAGAACAACCGTCCCGAGCTAGCCTACCACACCGTAGCCTCCGCCCTGGAGAGCATCGGGAAAAGCATCGGCCAGGATGTCCGCCTCATGGCACTTCCGCGCACCTCACCCACCATCATTTTCGAGTTGTCCGAACACGATGCACACCCTTATGGCGGAACAATGCGTACCCTATTTGACTGATGCACAAAAAAACTCCATTTGAAAAGTGCTAAAAACCAACCATGTAGATTTTTCGTCATAAAAACTTTTATCTAAATATTTGGTTGGTTCAAAAATAATGCCTACCTTTGCACCGCATTTGAGAAATGAACCATGCGTTCTTAGCTCAGCTGGTAGAGCAACTGACTCTTAATCAGTGGGTCCAGGGTTCGAATCCCTGAGAGCGTACCACAAAACAAAAAGCTCAAATGCATACGCGTTCTTAGCTCAGCTGGTAGAGCAACTGACTCTTAATCAGTGGGTCCAGGGTTCGAATCCCTGAGAGCGTACCACGAAAGAAAGGAGACCATTTGGCCTCCTTTTTTTGTATCTTGTCACACATCCATCACTCACTTATTCCTCCGCTAACTTTTCAACAAACTTTTCAAGTTCATTCTTTATTTTTGTAAACAGGCTGTTTCCTTCAGTTTGGAGTGTTTCCACATCATCAGAGGGTTCCTCTGCCACACACACCTCCTCTTCTGCCCTTTCTTCCTTTTGTTGGGGGGTAGCAGCAACAGGCTCCTGCCTCTTCACACCATAGTACGATTCCATCTGACGCACGAAGTCCACATCCTCCACAGGTGTAGCCACCTGAGGCTTGTCATCCAACCCCGAAGCGATAAGCGCCACTTTCACATTATCCCCCAACGAGTTGTCCCGATAAAGTCCCCACAATACCAGCACATCCTGTGTAAATTCCTCCATCAGTTCGTTTATCTCGCCCAATTCGCGTATGCCCACAGGATTCTCTTCGCACGAATAGATGATGTAGAGCAACTTCTCCGCCTTATCCACATGCATATTACTCAGCAACGGAGATTCCAATGCCTTTATGAAAGCCTTCTGTATGCGGTGTTCGCCACTTGCCTCGCCAACCGAAATCAAGCTCGTTCCCCCATCCTTCATTACCGTCTGCACATCTTGGAAGTCCCGGTTGATGATACCCTTTATGGTAATAATCTCGGCAATGCTCTTCGTCGATACGGTCAGCACCTCATCCGCTTTCGAAAGAGCAGAAACAGCATCAAGCATCTCATCCTTATAAATGTCAATTAACCTTTCGTTGTTGATCACCAGCATTGCATCCACATTCTTCCTCATCTCCTCCACCCCATGCAGTGCCTTCTTGATGCGTAGCTTCCCCTCAAAGCGGAAGGGGATGGTCACAATACCGATGGTAAGTATGCCGCGTTGTTTGGCCACACGTGCAATCACGGGACTTGCGCCCGTGCCCGTTCCTCCACCCATACCAGCCGTGATGAACACCATTTGGTATCATCGTCGAACAGTTTCTCAATCCTGTCGATAGCCTCCTCGGCCTCTTGTTTTCCCTTTTCGGGTTGTCCGCCTGTGCCCAATCCCGATTCACCCAGCTGAACCCTCACAGGCACTTCACATTTCGCCAAGGCCTGACTATCTGTGTTGCATACGGCAAAGGCTACATTGCAGATGCCCTGTTTATACATGTTAGTCACGGCATTTCCTCCACCGCCTCCAATACCAATCACCTTAATGATATTCTCCGTCTTATCCTTCGGCAAGTTGAAATCCAAAGGAATATCTTTTGATTGTTCGTTATTCATGGTCTGCTTTAAATTGGTTTACCCATAAGTATCTGCATCATTTCAGCAGGTGTCACTACAATTGGCGATTTAGGAAAATGTTTTGTGTTCCCAGTCACCAGATAGGCATCATCTTTAGACATAGCCACTTCATAAAAGACAATGTCATCCATATCAGGGAACTCCTCTGAACTACAATGCACACGTTCTATTTCCATTCCAAGCTCTTGAATAGCCTTTAAATATTGTTTAATTATTGAGTGTGGGAAATGAAATTTTGGACGATTCAACACCTCTTTATATTCTTCATAAATCTCCTTGTTATACAATGGCACTATTTGTCCTTGAAGTATCGCATTAAAGACCTTTACTGTTGCAGCTTCAATATTAGAAGTGAACAGTGCAGAAACTATTACATTGGTATCTATCACAGCATAAATCATCTCCTTTTCCTTTTCGCTCTTGCTAATCTGATTTCTTCATTTATTTCTTCAAGACTCATATCAGCCAATCCATTTTTTTGAGCAACTTCTCGAAGTTCACAAAAAGCCTTTAAACCTTCATTGATGGGTTTCGGTTCATCAATCGCCTTTATTTCAAAGGGGATACTTCTACGTTGTACCACAGCTTTGGCAAACACATTCATAGCAGTGTTAGCACTCATTCCGAATTGAGCGCAAAGGGAGTCAAACATCATTTTCAACTCAGAGTCCATCCTGACAGTCATAGATACTTGTGCCATAATTATCCTTTTCATTAAATGATTATTCCGCAAATATAGACGATTAAAACCAATTATGCAATCATTATGCATTAATTTTCAACCATTATGCAATATTTTATTATTATTTTACTATATTTCATACATCACTCCAGCTTTATTTCCTTTTCCTTTCCGCCCTTGCTAATCTGATTTCTTCATTTACTCATCCAATGTCAAGTCGGGAAATTACTCACCGATTCACCACATTGCCCTTACCATCAATCAGCACTTGAGAGCTACCGTCAAGCAGCTTGGCCAAGAAGGATGCCTACATTTCCATACTGTATGTATAAACTCCCCTTTATATAGTTAACTCCGTTCGCGAACCGAGTTAACACGGTAGGCGAACGGAGTTAACACGGTAGGCGAACGGAGTTAACAGTAAAGGAGACCATGATTTCGTTTGAAAGTCAACAAATGTTTCCCGAAACATCCATATCGGAACAGATGATGCTGGCTACAGAAGAGTTTCCGTCGCAATCGGAATGAAGCATAATGCGACATTACTCCTAAATAAGAATCCAGCGAAGCACGCAACGCTTCTGTATCGTGTATGTGTTTTAACAATTCAAGTCCTTCGCGTATCCGCAGCAAGGAATCGTTATGAATGTAATTGCGGTAAGGCTTCAAGTACGCTCCAAGGAAAGCTACCCCGTGACGGACATTGCACAACTGCAACTTGTCGGGATGGAGTTCCAAGCCCAATTCTGTTTTCAGGAACTCTTTTATCAACGGAACTTTCTCACGCAAGGCGGCTTTATGACACCCCACCACATAGGAATCATCCACATACCGGCCGTATGCCTTGCATTTCAGCACACGTTTCATATACTGGTCGTAGCGATTCATATAGACATTGCTGAATAGTTGTGAAGTGAGGTTTCCTATCGGCAATCCACACCGCCCCCGCTTTCCATTCCTCAAACTCTTTTTCATCAAACAGCACAAACTCTTCTTTGGACAGATATATCAGAACGGCTTCGTCACCAACATCTTCCACCCGTCTGCTTCCGGCCCACTTCTGAAGCGAAGTCTTAGGGAATCCGATGCTCACCACTTCCTGCCCCACCTTACGGACAGCACGCTTCTTTACCATGAAAGGATGGAGCACGCGGCAGGCCGTCCATGCACTACGCTCGTATGCCTTGTAGAAGATTCCCTCAGCATAAAGGCGGATGAAAGAACCATCGTTCTTCTGTTCCTCCTGCAATATGTCTTTTATCTGTGCCATATTTCTGAAAAATATTTTCGACCCGCTTCGCGGGTTGTGTGAAGAGCGGACTCCATTTATGCCCGCTCTAAATGAATTAAATAAATCAAATGAATTGGATACGCTTCGCTTCTATTCTGTGACAGGGCGAACGGTGAGGCCGTAGCGACGGTAGTCCCAATAGCGCCAGTAGTAGTAGCCGTCGTAGAAGTAGAGGCTGCACGCGTCGCCGCTGTAGTACTCGTGCAACGTAGCAGACCAGTAGTAGCCGTACGAGCCACGGGTGAAGAGGCCCGCACCGCGGCGGCTGCCCGCAGCGGGCAGGAAGATGCTATTACCGTTAGGGCCGGTGACGAGCTGACCGCTCACACCATTGAGGGATGTCCATTTCCAAGAACATTTGTTCACGAGTTCTTTGATTTCGTCCAATGTGGGCATACGCCAACTGCCACCCCATTTGACATGGGCTACATCGTATTGGGTTCCACTAATGTTGGAACCGATATTCATCCAATTATCTTCATCATCCCAATAATTACCATCTCCATCCAAATCTCTAACATATTTATAGGTATATTCAGTATAGTCACTCTTCTCCTCAGTCTCACCCCAAGCATAATAGCCACCGTAACCCTCGGGGACATTCGCACCTACATTACAACATGCCCACTTGACTGACAAACCGAGGTCAACGGCGTGGACGTGATTTTCATTAGGGCAGGATTCGCCTGGTTCTTTTTTATCTGCCCAACCAAACAGTTTGTCAAGCAATTCAGGAGGAACAAGGCCGTAATCCCCGTTTTCGATATAATCAATCTTCTCATGATGATTCATATCATCAGTCTCATAAAGGTATTTCATCAGTTCTATTGGAGCCGAAATAACAGAAGGAATCAGTTCACCTATCGCTTCACTGAACAATGCCCCCAACACATCACCATTTGACACCCTTGTGACATTCTCACACAATTCAGAGATAGAAAACGAATGAAAAGAGTTATTATTATATACAAACACACTATCGCCTTTATACCGTAGTTCCATTTCATACATACTATCAATGCGAAGTGTGAACAATTCTTTTCTCTCATCAAAATTCATTCTTACTTCATTTCCCTCAAAAAGACCATAGGCACGAACAAAATTGCCCAAAGAGTCTTCCACCAACATAAGGTTATCCGTATCGGCAACCAACAAGTAAGTCCAATCATCCGAACCCAAATTCTCATAAATGATGAATTTACTTTCAACAGACGGATTCGTTGCAATACTATCTTTTTCCGATGGCAATGTAGTCGTCGTACTGTCATTACCTACATTAGAGCATCCCGAAAACGAAGAGAAAACAATCAGCGGAAGCATCAATAACTGCATCCACAACATCAATCTTAACTTTTTCATAGAATATATTTTTAATTGTCATTTATTCACCTTACAACGACCTTTCACAGGAAAGCAAAAATCCTCAGAAACAAAAAAAGCGCGGACAGAACCCGATGATTTGCTTCTGAGGTCTTCGACTACCTTGCACCAAACTATACGAGTAAAGCCCACGCCGAGAGGGGCGTGAGCGTCCATCGCTTTACTCTTGGTGCTCGTTTGAAAGTGTCGAAGTTTCAGAAGCCAAAGTCAAAGCTCAAACGCTTTCCCTATGTTTATGTCTTGAAATGGGCGCAGAAAACTGCGCACTTGTTTCATTGGCCTATCTGTTTTATCCGTTAATATTTCAATTATCGGGACAAAAGTACAAAATTTAGTGAAGAGTGAAGAACAAAGAGTGAAGAATTTTACAGTTTTATGTTGAAGAACAGAAATTCATGTGCAATTTACCAATTACAAAGTACAAGCGGGGGTTGTAAACGAAAGACTGCGAAGCTGATGAGGTTGCAAACTAATGAAAGAGTGAAAAGCTGCGATGCAACGGTTGATGCGTAACCTTGTTACGGTTGAAATGCAACGGAGTTGCGTTGAGAAGTTAAAGGGTTTAGGCATTCAAAAATAAGTCAACCCGAATTAAAAATCATTAGTTGAAGAACCGTATCTTATGGCAACATCAAACGAATGCCATATATATAATAAGGTATATAGACGCATTGAAAATGCTCATACTAAGGACTCCCGCATTCAAAATGAAAATGAAATTAGGATAGACCCCTCTGACTCCCCAAAAGGGGAGAGAGCAAACGTGATGAGTTGAGACGAAGAGTTTAAAAGTCAAAGGTCGAGAGGCATTTCCTCCACCACCCCCAACACCTATCACCTTAATGATGTTCTCCGTCTTGTCCTTCGGTAAGTTGAAATCCAAAGGGATATCATTTGTTAGTTCGTTATTCATAAGTATTCAAAATTGGCATACAAAAATAGATAAATCTGTTCAATATACCAAAAGAATGAATTTATTTAATAATGCTGATGAACTTTTTATGTCATAGTCTTGAAAATAAATTGAGGTTACAAATATGTCAATTTGCACAGCGAATCCTAAATAAAGAAAATCAGATTATCATTGCCTGCGGAAAAATGTTTTTTTGCCATAATGCTCTGCTGATAATTTTGCCATACCCACTTTTGTTAGTACCTTTGCAAGCAAATATTATAATAAGGTATGGGAATTATCAAATCCACTCTGAGCAGATGGCAACAGACCAACTTAATGCTGCGTATCCTCGGCGGCATCGTGGCAGGCTCCGCATTGGCACTTATCGTGCCGGACATTAGTGTTATATCCATGTTGGGCGATCTCTTTGTGGGTGCCCTCAAAGCTATGGCTCCCGTGTTGGTAGCCGTACTCGTCACCTCCTCGGTAGCAACAGCACGTGCGGGTTTGGGTAACCGCTTCCGCATGGCCATCACCCTCTATATGCTCACCACGCTGATGGCGGCGGTGGTAGCCGTTGCAGGCAGTTACCTCTTCCCTGTACACATAGCCTTGGCCGATGTGTCGGGTGCTTCGGGCAGCGCACCCAGTGCCTTAGGCGATGTGTTCCGCAACATCGTGGGCGGGGTGATTAGTAATCCCGTTACCGCCATAGCCAATGCCAACTACTTGAGTATACTCTTCTGGGCGGCGGTCGTCGGTTTGGCTCTAAAATCCGTGGCAGGCGCCCAGGCCATCGCCACCCTTCGCCAATGGGCCGATGCAGTGTCCAAGATAGTGGCATGGATTATCCAGTGTGCCCCGTTCGGCATCCTCGGCCTGGTCTATACCACCGTATCGAAGAGCGGTCTTGAAATATTCTCTACCTATGGCAAATTACTGTTGCTCCTTGTGGGCTGCATGTTGCTTACATCCATCGTGCTCAATCCGTTGATTGTGGGATGTATGCTTCGCCGCAATCCCTATCCGCTATTGTGGCGATGCCTCAAGGAGAGTGCTGTTAGCGCCTTCTTCACTCGCTCGTCGGCGGCCAACATCCCTGTTAACATGAACCTGTGCAAGCGTATGGGCATCGACGAAGATTTCTACTCAGTAAGCATCCCCCTCGGCAGCACCATCAATATGGACGGTGCAGCGGTTACCATCACAGTAATGACACTTGCTACCTGCCACACCTTGGGCATTGTCCCATCAGTGGGCAGCGCCCTGTTGCTCAGCATTGTAGCCACTCTGGGTGCTTGTGGCACATCGGGTGTGGCTGGAGGGTCGTTGTTACTGATACCAATGGCCTGCTCACTCTTCGGCATCAGCAACGATGTAGCCATGCAAGTAGTGGCGGTAGGATTCATCATCGGTGTGGTGCAGGACTCTGTTGAGACCGCCCTCAACTCCAGCGGCGATGCCTTCTTCACCATAGCTACCGACATGCACGAGCGGTTGAAACGCGGAGAGAAAAAGATAGACATCATATAACATCATCATCAACCATGATGAGATTCAGAACGATGGCAATGAATACATTTTTTTAATACACTGAATTTACGAAAAAAAACTTGAGAGAGAGGGAGTTTGAATGTTTTGCCCCTCTCTCTCAAGTTTTGTAGCATCAGGGAAACTTAAGCGATGGAGGACGGGTAAGGGGAAGAGTATACTTAAACCTTGAACTTTTATCCTAAGGAAAAACGTAACATTTAGGAAATTGTGATTCAGATTCTTACGGCCATCGACACAAGCCTCTGCATGTAAAATGAAGAGTGAAGAGTAACAAGAACTTTTCAACTATGGCTGTTGGCTATGGCTATAGCAGAGAAAAACATCGCCATAAGCCATTGCTTAAACTATACTTTACCCTTTTAATTTTAACTCTTATCACTATTAACTTTCCTCCCTAATCCTTACACTTTTACTCAAACCGGATGGCCTTGGCGGGCTTGATGCGCGAGATGAGCAACGAGGGACCCACGAGCATGAACACGGAGACGGCCAGCGTGAGCACATTGAGGAGGAGGAGAAGGGGGATATCCAACTGGATGGGGACTACCTCGACGTAGTAGGTCTGCGGGTCGAGGCGGATGATGCCTGCATACTTCTGCACCAAGCATAGGATGATGCCTACAAGATTGCCCCAAAAGAGGCCCTTGAGGATGAGGAAGGAGGAGAAATAGAGGAAGGTGCGGCGGATAATCTGGTCGGTGGCTCCCAAGGCTTTCAGCAGACCTATCATGTTGGTGCGCTCGAGGATGAGGATGAGAAGTCCCGAAATCATGGTGAATCCGGCTACACCCAACATCAGCACAAGGATGACGACGACATTGGTGTTGAGCACCTCCAACCAGGCAAAGATGGAGGGATAGAGCTGGTCGATGCTCTGTGCCAGATAGGCATTGCCGTAGCGGTCGGTCTGAGAGTTGATGAAGGCACCCACCTCGTCGGCACACTGCTCCAACGATGCATCGGGGGAGATGCGGATTTCTAACCCACTGACCCAATCTGCGTCCTTCCAGTTGTTGAGGCGCGAGGCGGTGTAGATGTCGGTAATGAAGAAGCGGTCGTCGTACTCGGCAAAATTGGTCTGAAAGATGCCACTGACGGTGAACCGGCGGGCACGCACATTCTGCTCGATATAATAGGTGTTGATGCGGTCGCCCACATGCACACCCATCTTGTCGGCCACTTGCTTTGAGATAAGCACCTGGCCCGAGGAGGCGGTGTCGGTAAACAGGGGAATCACTCCCTCAATCAGGTGGTTGGCCAGGAAGGTGGTGTCGTACTCCTGCCCTATTCCCTTGAGGATGATGCCTTGGAAATCGTCGTCGGTCTTGAGCATACCGGGCTTGATGGCAAAGCGCTGGATGTGCTGCACTCCCGGCGATGCTTGGCAAATAAGCTGGACAATGCTGTCGCTTCCCACAATAGGACGCATTTCGTACACATCGGTACGACTGAAATTGGCCACTTGGATGTGTGCTCCGAAACCGACTATCTTGTTGCGGATTTCTTGCTTGAAACCTAAGGATATGGCTATGGAGAGCATCATCACCACCAACCCCACGGCGATGCCTATCATGGCAATGGTGACAGCCGGACGCGATACGCGCTCGGTGTCGTCGTGGCTGCTATTGCCATACATGCGGCGGGCGATGAATAGTGGGAGGGACAAGGGATTATGATTTTAAAGTTGACATTCAGTTGACGAGTTGATAAGTTGATAAGTTGACAAGTTGACGAGTTGATAAGTTGACAAGGCCATGCGGTACTATGTCCTCGCCAACTAAAATAAACCTTGAACTCAGAACTCAAAACTCAAAACTCTGTTGTCAAGTTGAATTTAAATCGTTCGTCCGGGATAGGCTTCGAGGGCTTTGCGGAGGACGTAGAGGGCACGCACGAGGTCGTCCTTCTTGAGGACGTAGGCGATACGCACTTCGTCGCGTCCAGCACCGGGTGTGGTGTAGAATCCACTGGCGGGGGCCATCATCACGGTTTCGCCTTCGTACTCGAACTCGGCCAAGCACCAGGCGCAGAACTTCTCTGAATCGTCCACGGGCAACTTGGCCACGGTGTAGAAGGCTCCCATAGGGATGGGCGAATATACACCGGGGATGCGGTTGAGTCCGTCAATCAGGCATTTACGGCGCTCGACATACTCGTCGTAGGTCTCGCGCAGGTATTCGTCGGATGCATCAAGCGAGGCTTCGGCTGCAATCTGTCCGATAAGCGGAGGGCTGAGACGTGCCTGGCAGAACTTCATCACGGCCTTGCGCACCTCTTCGTTCTTGGTTATCAAGGCTCCGATGCGGATACCACACTCGCTATAGCGCTTGGATACGGAGTCGATAAGCACCACATTGTTCTCGATGCCCTCCAAGTGGCAAGCCGAGATGTAGGGCGAACCTGTGTAGATGAACTCGCGGTAGACTTCGTCGGAGAAGAGGTAGAGGTCGTACTTCTTCACCAAATCGCGGATTTGGTTCATCTCGCGACGGGTGTAGAGGTAACCGGTGGGGTTGTTGGGGTTACAGATGAGGATGGCCTTGGTGCGCTCGTTGATAAGTTCCTCGAACTTCTCCACCTTGGGGAGCGAGAATCCCTCCTCGATGGTGGTGGTGATGGTGCGTATGACGGCACCTGCCGAAATGGCAAAGGCCATGTAGTTGGCGTATGCGGGCTCGGGCACAATGATTTCGTCGCCAGGATTGAGGCACGAGAGGAAGGCAAACAGCACTGCCTCGGAACCTCCTGTGGTGATGATGATATCGTCGGCCGTAAGGTTGATGTCGAACTTCTTGTAATAGCCCGTCAGTTTCTCGCGATAACTGCGGTATCCCTGGCTGGGACTGTACTCCAACACCTTGCGGTCAATATTGCGGATGGCCTCAAGTGTCACTTGCGGTGTGGGAAGGTCGGGCTGACCGATGTTGAGGTGGTATACATGCGTGCCGCGTGCCTTGGCGGCATCGGCAAGGGGAGCCAGTTTTCTGATGGGCGATGCGGGCATCTCTTGTCCGCGAACCGATATAGTGGGCATAGTTGCTCTTGTAGATTTTTAATTGCAATTAAACAAAATGAAGCGCAAAGATAAAACGAATGTTTTACCTCAGCAAAAATATGTCAGTAAAATTGTCCGTAAAGGGGCTTATTTCTCAATTTTATCCCCAAAAAGGTAAATCTTTGCTCCGAATGTGTGTACCAACCGAATAATTTGGTTATTTTTGCCATTCGTTTTTTGGAATGCCCCTGTGCAAGAAAAAGAGAGTGTGATGAAGACTGACAAATGCAATGACAAGATGCTGACAGATGCCTACCTGACCGAAACCTACAAATCGGTGAAGGGGGGACGAAGTGTGTTGACATACCGCCTGAAGCCTGTCTACTGCTCCGACGGGGAGTGCATAGGCTCATTTGTAGAGGAGGTCACCCTCTGGAGGAATCTGAAACACCCGCACATCATGCGCATCAGCCAAGAGGAGATTGAGGGAGAGGAGAACGAAGTGGCACTGGAGACAACACACTGTGTGACACTGGAGGAGTATCTGCACGAGAATCCCTCATTCGTAACCGAAAAGAGCGAAATCGAACGCATTATCAACGAGGTGTGCGATGCACTGGATTACCTGCACGGAAAGGGCATCTGCCAACTGGACTTGCACCCACGCAACATTCTGCTCACCAAGGGCGACAAGAGGGTGAAACTGAGCAACCCCTTCTTCACATACACCCATTTGATACACGAATTGGGATTGAAGCCCAACGGATATGTAGCACCCGAGCTGTTCGGCGAAACCCTGCCGACGGACTTCGTGACGTGCGACATCTATGCCTTGGGAAAGCTCATCGCCTACCTCTACGACATGGCTACACTGCCCCTGCAATACCGCCAAGCGGTGCAACGGGCCACATCTGCCAATCCCTCCCAACGACCGGCCAACATAGCGGATTTCCGCAAACTGGTAGAGCGAGGACGGGCCATGCAAATCCTCTACAAAGGAGGAGCATGGGCATTGGCGACCCTGATGGCGGCAGGCCTCCTCTTCTGGCTTACCACATCGAACGGAGAAGAGGATATACGCTTTGTAGAGCCTACGGCAAACAACACCTATGTGTATGACTCCATCACCGGGCAGGAGTATTACTTGAACGACTCGGCGATGGCCGTACGCGATGCCGCCATTGAACGAGAAAAGAGCGAACAGATGAAGGAGTATGACCGGAAGTTGAACGACATCTTCAAGAAGGATTTCCATAAGAAAGCGGCGCCGGTAATCAACGAGATTTACTCCAAAAAGCACATGAACAGCGAGAAGGGAATCTTCACCAGCGTGACCAACCGGGGAATGCAGGAATTGAAAGAGGTGCAAGAGGAGCTGGCACGACAATACGGCCTCGACCCCATCTCGACCTCGCAAGTGGCCGCAGATGTGATAGAAGAGCTGACACGCCAACGGATGAAGGAGCTGCAGAGTGAATAAAGGGAGAATTATCCTAAGGAAATAAAGGAGATAAAGGGTGTAGCAAAAGAATCCTCCCTAAAAACAACCCGAACGAAACTTACATTATAAACATAAATAAAAAAAGAATAAAGAAGAAACTATGACATGGTTTGAATGCAAAATCCGTTATGAGAAGACATTGGAAAACGGAATGGTAAAGAAAGTGACTGAACCCTACTTGGTGGATGCCCTCAGTTTCACCGAAGCCGAAGCACGCATCATCGAAGAGATGAAGCCCTTCATCAGCGGTGAATTCACCGTATCAGACATCAAACGGGCAAACTATAGCGAACTGTTCTTCAGCGACGAAGAGGCCGCTGACCGCTGGTTCAAATCAAAGCTCCTCTTCATCACCCTCGACGAAAAGAGCGGCAACGAGAAGAAGGTGGCCACGAACGTACTCATTCAAGCATCGGACCTCCGCAATGCGGTAAAGAAACTGGACGAAGGCATGAAGGGCTCTATGGCGGATTACGAAATCGCATCCATGGCCGAAACCGCCATCATGGACGTGTATCGCTACGAGGTGGTGCCTGAGCCAGATACAAAACCCGAGTTTGAAGCTTGATGTTTTTAGACAGAAGGAGATAAGGACAAAAAACTACGGCCTTATGTTCTTCTGTCTAAAACAAAGATAACATTTGTGTCAAAATAAAGATTATGACCATTCAGAACAATATCCGCGAAGTGCTCACTACCCTACCCGACGGAGTGCGACTGGTGGCAGTATCGAAATTCCATCCCGTGGAGGCATTGCAGGAGGCTTACGATGCCGGACAACGCATCTTTGGCGAAAGCAAGGTGCAGGAGATGACGGCCAAGCACGAACAATTGCCCACCGACATCGAGTGGCACTTCATCGGCCATCTGCAAACCAACAAGGTGAAGTACATCGCCCCATACGTGAGACTTATTCACGGAGTGGACAGCTACAAACTCCTGCTCGAAATCAACCGACAAGGCCAACGCGCAGGGCGCATCATCCCGTGCCTGCTCCAACTTCATGTGGCACAAGAGGAGACAAAGTTCGGTTTCTCACCCGAAGAGTGCCATCAGATGCTGACCGAGGGGGAATGGCGCACCCTCCCCTATGTAAGCATCCGTGGCCTTATGGGCATGGCCAGCAACACGGACGATATGGCTCAGGTGCGCCAAGAATTTGCCACGTTGGGAAAATTTTTCTCCCAAGTAAAGGAAGAATTCTTCTCAGGCAAGTCCGAATTTTGCGAACTCTCCATGGGCATGAGCGACGATTATCCCATCGCTATCGAAGAAGGCAGCACCCTGGTGCGCGTGGGTAGCCGCATCTTTGGAAGCAGAGGATATTGATTCGGGAGAGGGAGGGCTTACCACGACGATATTCCCTCGAACACGGTAGCCTCATCGTAAGGCACAAGGGTACCGTTCATTGTCAATGTGTTGCCATTGAAGTTGGGGCTGATGTAGATGCTGGCCTCGTTAGTGCCTACGGTCAATGTCAAATTAAGGGTTGCCGAGATGGCTCCACCAAAAATGGAGAAGTTCATAAAGGCATTTCCATGTTTGTCCCTGCTGATCTGCTGGTCGGACACATTGCCCTGCACCGTCACTCCACCCAATCCGTTGGGACTATAGATAAAGTTGTTGAAGGCCGTCTGCACGGTGCCTTCACCATTCTGCACGGCCACATAATTGGTGTTGGACGACACATAGCGCAACATACCGTTGCGGAAAATCACATTGTCGGCCTCCATTACCCAACTGCCCGCCTTCAAGGCATCCAATGCCTTCTGAAAAGCCGCGGAGTCCTCGATAGCCTCCCACTGCTTGGCTTCAGCACGACGTATGGCTCGTGCCTCTTTCCATGCTTCGCGACGCTCTTGACGAGTCGATTGCGCCATCATCACTCCACCGCAAAGCATACTTATACATGCTGCAATACATAAAATCCGTTTCATAATCTGTTGTTTTAAAGGGTTAAAAATCTATCCCTCAAAACAACAGAAACAGGAAGAAGGTTCAAAAGAGTGAAGAGTGAAGAACGAAGAGTGAAGAATCCAATACTGAGTGAAGAGTGAAGAGTGAAGAACGAAGAACGAAGAATCATAATGTACAGACTATTGGATTCTTCACTCTTCATTCTTCACTCTTCGTTCTTCATTCTTCATTCTTCACTTTAATCAATGAACCGTTTTGTGAGCGCATCAAATTCGTCGATACGACGATCGCGGAGGAAAGGCCACCAACGACGCACATTCTCCGAGCGTGCCATATCCACCTCAACAACCAAATTCTGCTCCTTATAGTTATCGGCCACGGCCAAGAGTTCGCCTTGAGGACCTGCCACAAAGCTGTTTCCCCAAAACTGGATACCACCTGTTTGTCCCGAAGGGTCGGCCTCGTGCCCTACACGATTCACCGCCACCACGGGCAATCCGTTGGCTACGGCATGGCCACGTTGCACCGTCACCCATGCTCCCAACTGGCGGGCTTTCTCCTCGTCGGTGTCGGTACTCTCCCATCCTATCGCGGTGGGATAGATAAGTATCTCGGCTCCCTTCAAGGCCATCAGACGTGCCCCTTCGGGATACCATTGATCCCAACATACCTGCACACCGAGCTTGCCAACGGACGTCTGTATCGGTTCAAATCCCAAGTCGCCGGGGGTGAAATAGAATTTTTCGTAGTAGGCAGGATCATCGGGGATATGCATCTTGCGATACTTGCCGGCAATGGAGCCATCCTTGTCGAACACCACGGCCGTATTGTGATAAAGCCCCGGTGCACGTTTCTCGAAAAGAGAGGTCACCAACACCACGCGGTGCATCGCGGCCAACTCGCTATAGAATCCTGTTGAAGGGCCAGGGATTGGTTCGGCCAAATCGAACAGACGGGTATCTTCCGTCTGGCAAAAATAAAGGCTATTGTGCAATTCCTGAAGCACTACCAACTCGGCTCCGTGTGTTGCTACGGAGGCTATATTCTCACTCAGTTTGCGCAGATTGTAGCGGAGGTCTGCGGTATTGGCTTGTTGAACAAGACCGATTTTGATTGTTTTCAACTTTCTATTCTTGATTTTGTAATTCTTAATTCAGATTGGATACTGCATCGTCACACAATGCAACGACCCATGTTGGCGGATAAGGGCACGGCAATCAATGCCCACCACTTCGCGATTGGGGAAGATGCGTCGCAACTGCTCTTTGGCCAATGCGTCTTTTATCGGTTGGTTATACGTAGGATAGAGCACTGCACCATTCATAATGAGGAAATTGGCATACGTGGCCGGCAGGCGTTCGCCACCTTCGATGATGGCATCCGTCATGGGCAGAGGCACCAACTGATAGGGGTGTCCGTCCAACGTGCGGAAGGTCTTCAACTGCTCCTCCATCAAGCGCAACTCCTCGTAATGCTCGTCTGCCTCATCGGTGCATTGCACGTATGCAATGGTATCGTTCGGACAAAGGCGTGCAAGGGTATCCACGTGGCTATCCGTATCGTCGCCTGCCAGATATCCATGGTCGAGCCAAAACACTTGGTGTGTGCCGAAGCATTGGCGGAACTTCGCTTCGAGAGCCTCTTTGGTGGTATATCGTGCATTTCGGTTAGGGGCAAGCAGGCAATGGCTGGTGGTCAACAGAGTACCCGCTCCGTCGCTCTCAATGGAGCCTCCTTCGAGCACAAAGTCGAGGCAATCCACATACTCTCCCTCCATCAATCCTGCGCGACAGAGGCTTCGGTTTATTTGATTGTCATGATTGGAGGCAAACTTCATGCCCCATCCGTTGAAGCAGAAATCGAGATGGATTTTAGTTGACAAGTTGACGAGTTGACGAGTTGACGAGGCCCATGCGGCACTATTCCTTGTCAACTCGTCAACTTGCGTCTTGTCAACTTGTAATACTGTAATGAATCCATGGTCGCGCGCCCACGTGTCGTTGGTGGGGCATTCGTGCAACGTCACGCGCTCCATACTGACACCCGCCTCGCGGAGTTGTTTCTCCACACGAACGGGATGGGGAGTCACCACCAACAGATGTTCGCGCTTCGTCACCTCACGGGCTATGGCGATGAAGCAGGCATAGACCTCATCCAGCATCTCCGCCCAATCAGTCTCTTCGTGCGGCCATGTCAGCTGCACCATGCTTTGCGGCTCCCATTCAGCAGGGAGTATGTAATTAAACGTATCCAATGACTTTTAATTTTTATATATCGATTGTCTACAATGGGCGAACACACTGGTTCGCCCCTACGGCGTGTAACATTCGGTCTTTATCTCCCTACACTTTCCTGAGTCAGGACAAGTCAGTAGCGCGAGTCGGCTATTCAAGAGAGGTAAGTCGGCCAACAAAGGAAGATGAATCGGCCAACAAGCGAGGTCAAGTCGGCTAACTTTTAACTTTTAATTTTTAATTCTTCACCTCCTCCTCCTTCGGCTTTCGGTCAAAGAAAGGATTCTTCGACGAAGCACTCACGGGGATAGCCATCACCGTGTGGCATCCTTCGGGCCAACCAAGGCGTTGGGCTGCTTGCCCGGCTGAGAACATCACACGCGTGTCCACTCTGAGGTCGGCCGCCATGGCACAAGCCGAACCGATGGCAATACCCACATCCACCGTATTCAGCGCACAAGGCACGTCGGGCAAACGGTCGGCACAAAGGCAGAACCCGCAATGTCCGCAATTCAAACCTTGCGATTGCTCGCGCGTACCTATTAATACTATCACCTCTGCACTCAGAATGTTGTCCGCATCGCGCAGGAAGAATTTGAATCCATTCTCCTCGTACATCTGACGCATGGTTTCGCTCAGCAACTGGATGTCGGCTCCCGTCACGGCAATGGTCTCTATCACATCAATACCCTTACCCTTCGGAGCCGTACGCGCTGCCGTCATCATCTGTCGCGCCACCCACAGGAGGTGTTCATGACGTTCTTCTCGTTCGTTCAGTATCATATCTTTAAGTTTTTAGTGACCAGCTGCGAGCGACATGTGATGAGCAACAAAGATTTACTGTCTACTCATTGCTCGTAGCTTGTAACTCGTAGCTAACCACTCACGTTATTCCGCCGCGAAGATAAAACCTTTTCTGCAATTCATTGTTATATCCCAAAAGAAATTTGTCGAACTTCAGTAGAAAAACTTTCAACTCATGGATAGAATCAGCATCTGCCGTAGCGCTCATTTGGTACTCAAGACCCTTGGCAACAATCGCGAGTGGAGTTATCAGGAATTGAAACGTGTCACCGGCTTGGCCGATCGTGACTTGAATGCCGCCATCGGCTGGTTGGCTCACGAAGGCTCCATCTGCTTCGGCCGGCATTGTGGCGAAAACCGTGTGTCGTTAGGATTTAATATGTATATCTAGGACGAAAACCTTGTGCAGATTAAAAAGAATGGCTACTTTTGCACACAATGAAAAATCAATAATCGAAGGAAATACTAAAATTATGAATTGGATTATTCTTGTCATTGCAGGATTGTGTGAAGTGGGCTTCACTTTTTGTCTGGGAAAGGCAAAGGCTGCTACAGGGTTGCTCTATTGGGAGTGGATGGGTGGATTTCTGGCCTTTACCGTGGCGAGCATGTGGTTGCTGGCAAAGGCTACACAGACGCTTCCTATCGGCACGGCTTATCCCGTGTGGACGGGTATAGGGGCAGTCGGCACGGTGTTGGTAGGCATCTTTTTCTTTCACGAGCCGGCTACCTTTTGGCGACTGTTCTTCATCACCACCCTGATTGCCTCCATCATAGGACTGAAAATGTTGTAAGAGGTGATTGTCCACTAGTAAACAAATGTAAAAAGTCTCCCTCAAGCGTTTAATGGCTGTTAATCTGGCGGCTTCATTGTTAAAAGTGAACAAAAAAGTATGTCAAAGCATATAACCATACGCTTTTTGTTAATACATTTGCAAACGTAAATGTTAAATGATTGACGAAATTAACAATTTAAATAGAAGAAGTTATGAAACAGACAACTAAAAACGTAGGTAAGTTTGCCGCCGTAGCTCTGTTGAGTGCTGCCGTGGCAGGAGTGACCAGCTATTCACTCCGTCCTGAACCACAACAGGAGACGACATCATTCGCCCAGGAATTTATCCAAGGTACACAAGTCACCCCCACCCTGTTCGGAACTCCGCCAGCCGGAGCCATGGACCTCACCAAAGCGGCCGCGGCCTCTGTCAATGCCGTGGTACACATCAAATCCACCCAATTGGGACGCACACAAACCGTGCAGGAGCCAATGGACCTCTTCGAATACTTCTTCGGTAATCCCTACGGAGGTGGACGACAGAGACAAAGACAAGTGCAGACACAACCGCGCGTAGGTTTCGGTTCGGGAGTCATCATATCCACCGACGGATACATTGTCACCAACAACCACGTGATTGAAGGAGCCGACGAAATCAACGTGAAGCTGAACGATAGCCGCGAATTCGTAGGACGCATCATCGGTGCCGACCCCAATACCGATTTAGCACTTGTTAAAATCGAAGCAAAGGACGAACTGCCCACTATCCCCGTAGGCGACTCCGATGCCCTGAAGATTGGTGAATGGGTACTTGCCGTGGGCAATCCCTTCAACTTGACCTCTACCGTCACCGCCGGTATCGTCAGTGCCAAAGCACGTAAGCTGAATGTGTATGGCCAAAGCGGTATCGAATCGTTCATCCAGACAGATGCCGCCATCAACCAAGGAAATAGCGGTGGTGCACTAGTCAATGCCAACGGCGAATTGGTAGGTATCAACTCCGTCCTCTCATCACCCACCGGTGCATACGCAGGTTACGGATTTGCCATCCCCACCAGCATTATGACCAAGGTAATTACCGACCTAAAGGAGTACGGAGCCGTACAACGTGCCGTATTGGGTATTGCCGGACGTGGCTTGGACGAGCATTTCGATGACGAAATCAAGGAAAAGTCAGAACAACTTGGCGTGAACGAAGGTGTATGGATTTCTGAAGTAGTGGAAGGAAGTTCCGCATCAGCCGCCGGTTTGCAGGCCGACGACGTCATCACCGGCATCGACGGAAAGAACATCAAGACCATGGCCGAATTGCAGGAAGAACTTGCCAAGCACCGCCCGGGCGACAAGGTGAAGGTGAAGTACATCCGCGACAAGAAGGAGAAGAGCGTAACCGTAGAGTTGAAGAATGCCCAAGGCAATACCAAGGTGGTGAAGAATGTGGATATGGATATCCTCGGTGCCGCCTTCAAGGAATTGCCCGATGAGCTGAAGCGCCAACTGAACATTGGCTACGGCCTGCAGGTAACCGGTGTGACCGATGGCAAGATGAAGGATGCAGGCATCCGCAAGGGTATCATCCTGTTGAAAGCCAACAACCAACCGCTCCGCAAGGTCAGCGATTTGGAAGAGGTGCTGAAGTCTGCCTCACAATCGCCCGAACAGGTACTCTTCATCACCGCCATCACCCCCTCAGGCAAGCGTGTGAACTTCGCGGTTGACCTCAGCCAGGAGGAATAATAGTGAAGAATGAAGAATGAAGAATGAAGAGTGAAGAGTGAAGTTATGAAACAAACTCATTGCACCCTCTGCATAGGAAGCAACACCGAGGCCGAAAAGAATGTAGCGAAAGCCCGTACCCTGCTCACCGCCCTCCTACCCGACATCCGTTGGGAAGAGGCTCGATGGACAGAACCGGTCGACTTTCCTAACCCCGCCCTCTTCTTGAACCAATTGGCCACATTCAGTACCTCCCTATCGTGCGACGAAGTGCGCCATCGTTTCAAAGAGATTGAGCGCCAATGCGGCCGGCAGTCCGAGGAGAAGGCACAAGGCATCGTCCGCATGGACATCGACCTGCTCACCTATGGAGAGGATACATTGAAGAAAGTCCCCTTTGCTTAGGAATCTCTTCTGCACTTCCATGCCATACAGCATTGGCTTTGTACCATATTCGTTGCCTCTTTGTACTACATAGTATTCGGCAGAATAGTATTAACTCCGTTCGCGAACCGTGTTTGTTTGGTTGGCGAACGGAGTTAACAGTTTACGGGTAATTGACTTTAAAGTATATTTGTCAGTTCTCCTCATACTTATTCCTCTTTTATTTAATTATTATTCGAAATATCACATTGCTAAAAAAAAGTTTTTCGAGTAAAACGAACAAATTACTTGGCAATTCATCATTTATTTGAATCCTTTTTGTATTTGAAAAATCATCAAAATTTCAAAGGTGACATGACTAATGAATATTCAATAGAAGCATGGCACGATGATTATGCCGACATGAGGCGATTCTTCATTTATGGTAAATCATTAGAGTTTGATGCACTTATGCAGAAAGAGAGAGAGTTGCAAAAAAGATGAGGATATTATGTAAAGAGTAAAGCCACCGAATAAATCTGTGCCAAATTACCGAAAAATAGATTATCTGCTCACAATTGTAGGATAAATACTATAATTTCAAAATGGAATCCTTCGCCATTGCAATGGAATAATAAACATTTAGAATTATGGTTTACGGATACAATAGGGTTAGCTGTGACAAATAAACTGTAGAAAACCAACGTTTTGAAATTAACAATTTTTGCACGAGAGAAAGATTTGATACTCCTAATTTTAAACCTAAAATTGTATTAACTAAAATAGGTGAACAAAATACCAATATCACAAATAACCAATCTGCTCTCTTCATAATTCTTAGTCTTTTTTATAATAACATCTATTATATTTATTTTGTTCATCATTAATTTAAATTAGATCATGTAAGTTTAGTAATTGTAAAAAAAATGCAGTTATCATCCTTTCGTTCCTTAGAAACAATGAATTTACAAAAAGAATCCGTATATTTGCAGCATGATTTATAATAGACGAAAGATTTTATTAGCTTTAATAGAAGCTTTAGAAGAGGATTTGACTGCTATACAAGTCCAGAAATATTTGTTTTTATATACAAGAGAGCAACAAGATAAGTCTTATGATTTCATACCATATTATTATGGATGTTTCTCTTTTCAAGCAAATCAAGACCTCATGACTCTTTCTAAATTGGGGTATTTGACAATGGTTGAACAACAAGAAAGCAACAAGACAGTTTCTGTTATTCGTATTAATAAGAAAGAAAACTACAAGGCACTGCTTGATATCTTTGAGCAGGATACATTGCAACGAGTAGTTACAAAATACAAGAATCTGTCACAGGAAGAGTTGATTCGGTATACCTATATACATTATCCCTATTATGCAACAAAAAGTGTTATAGCTAAAGATATATTAACTTCAGATGAACTTGCACGTATAGAAAAACAAAAACGAAAATTTGAAACACCAATTCTATGTACAATAGGATATGAAGGCATTTCATTGGAAACGTATATTAACAAACTTATAATAAATGATATTCGCATATTATGTGATGTCAGAAAAAATGCTTATAGCCAAAAGTATGGTTTTTCAAAGAGTCAATTGGAGAAAGCATGTAAAGGTATAGGAATACAATACGTTCATATACCTCAATTGGGTATAAATTCAGAACAACGACAAAATTTGAGGTCACAAAGAGATTATGATATTCTCTTTGATTTATATGAAAAGACGACATTACAAGAAAATGTGGATGCTTTACTATATATTCGTGGCCTTATTGAACAGGATAAAAGAATTGCATTGACTTGCTTTGAAGCAAACCCCAAGCAATGCCATCGGTCTAGAGTTGCAAAGCATCTCATGCTTTTCCCGAATATTGATTACGAACTTAAACATCTATAATTCTATGGCCTTAACTAAAGTTCTAATATCAGTGAAGACGTATCCTACTTTATCTGAAAGATATGATGAATTAGTCTGTACTGCAGGATTTCGAGAAGATGGTTCTTGGATTAGAATATATCCTATCCCTTTTCGTAAATTGAAAGTCGATAGTAAATACCAAAAGTGGCAGTGGGTAGAAATTGATATTACCAAAAACACAAAAGATTTCAGAAAGGAAAGCTATAGACCTACAAGTATTGATAATGAAATCAAAGTTTTAGATAAGATTGGTACGGAAAATAATTGGGCAAAAAGGAAGAGTATAGTATTAAAGAATGTCCATTACAATATGGATTCACTTATAGCTGAGGCAAAAGATTCATCCATAGGCACATCATTGGCCGTGTTTAAACCTAAAGAAGTTCTTGATTTTGTATGGGAACCATGTGATAGGGAATGGGACTCAAAGAAACTAGAGGCTGTATATGCAAATCAAGCACAGCAAAGTCTTTTTGATGTGGAAGAAACTAAACGTATTTTTCGTATAGCAAAAAAATTACCTTATGAGTTCTCTTATAAGTTCATTTCTGAAGATGGGAAAGAACGTAAACTTATGATTGAAGATTGGGAACTTGGTATGTTATATTGGAATTGTTTGAAATCAACTCATGGTGATGAAGAACTCGCTTGTAAAAAAGTAAGAGAAAAATATTTTGATGAAATGTGTCAAAAGAAAGACATCTATTTCTTTTTGGGTACAACAAAGAAATTTCACAATGTAGGTCCTAATCCTTTTATTATCATTGGAACATTCTATCCTCCTTTGGTTAATCAATTAAGTTTTGATTTCTAAAAAGCATAAATGTTAGATTTTAACCCTCATACGGAATTTTAGAGTGTGAAAAGTGTTGAAATCTTGCACTCTCTAATTGGTCATTAAATTTGGGGATAGATTTGAAATTATGTAACTTTGCAACTCGAAAGTCTCCGTTCATCCACGTTTAAATGTTGATGGAGACGCTTGTTTGAAACGCACATACGACCCTGTCCCTGCAGACTTTTGCATTACAAAATGCTTATGCTTGGAACATCTGCGTTGTAATTGTGAATGGACGGGATTCTTATTGTGGAGTATGATGACATTGGAAAATTTTATGCATAATGATTGAAGATATTTTCGATTTGTGATTTTAAAAATTGCTTATCTATGCATAATTGTTTACATGGATATTTACAATCAACGATAGATTCATATATAGTATCATTGGGAATATTTGTACTACCTTTTATTTGTTTTACACGCTTCCTGATATACTCCATTATTGCACTTGCTACAAAATGACCTTGTATGAGAAATCTTATTTCTTTTTCTTGTTTGTCAATTCTATGTTCAATTTCAGATAATCTAAATGTGTCAAATTGGTTAGCTATAGTCTGAATGTAATTGTTGATTTTTCTTTCATCAAGACAACTTTTATTCTGATTATCTTGAAAATAATGGAATCCCATATTAAAAACTTTTGGAAGCTTCTCGCTATGTGTTGGATTGATTTCATTCTCAATTTCATAAGGAATTAACTTTTTTGCTTTTGAACAGAAGGTTTCCAGCCATTCTAAAACCTCAGGCAAATAATTATTGGAAGTTTTTGATGCTCTTCTAATATAAGCAGCTACAGAAAGAGGGCAAAACATTGTATTCTCAATAGAATGTCCGTATGTTCTTACTACAAATTTATGTTCAACATAATTTTCTCTAAAACTATTATAATCAGAATCACATGCTACTACAATATTACTTAATGTACCATCAATAACCCCTTTTATATATCTATCTAAATTTTCTTTCCCATTAACTGGCTCTATTTCATAAAAGTCAGAAGGGAGATACTTCCTAAAATTTTCATCCCAAAAAACAATGTCATCTTCACCCTCTACATATAACATGAATTTTTTGTCATAAAATTGATGTGTAATGTTGAGAGCCTCATTAGAATGCAATAATCTATTATCATCAATGCTATTCATATGATGTAATCTTTTTCATGTTGACTATATTTTCTGCAAAATTTCCAGCGATTTCGGGAGAATGCGTAGCGACAATTATCTGAGCATTAGGATTTAAATCTAATAATGCATTCAATATTTTTCGCTGCCACTCTATGTGAAGAGATAATTCAGGTTCATCTGCGATGAATAAATGAGGTATTCCTCTTTGTAATAATGCTTCTGTTAACAATATAAATAATTGTTTTTCTCCTGATGATAGAGATGTGATATTAATAAAAACGTCTTTAGATTCTCCCTCTTTTAACAGGATGTTAACATTGCCATCATCTTCTTTATTTAAAACAAAATCTTTGTTTGGCATGAACTCTTTCAAACATTTCCAAAATTTACACATAGGTTTGAATATCAATTCCTTTTGTTCTTCGTGTATTTTGAATATGTTTATAATTGAAAATGTTCTTTTTATAAGTGAAAGAACGGGAACGTCTTCTATGCTTACTCGAGATGAGTCTTTTATATCTAGGAGAATGTCATTAATCTTTTTTATATGTGTTTGGATTTGTTCGTTCTTTTCTTTTATTCCTAACATTTTAAAAGCCTTGTACAATTCTATTTTCATTAAATTGATATCTTCCGTTGTGATTTCTTTAAAATAATCAATATCAAGGATATCAAAAGATTTATTGTAAAGCATTAATAGTAGGGAATTTTCTTTAAATTTGTTTGCGCTCTTATTTGCTTCAGATTCCAATTGTAATTGATATACTATTAATTTTTTAGAAGATCTTGCAACTTACTATCAACTGTGTTTTTTATTCTGTCGACATATTCTCTACTACGTTCAATTTCATATGAAGGTGTATTATCTCTGTTTATTGAAAGCCAAGATATATTGATTAATTTTGACAATTCAGATTTGATAGATAGGTAGGATTCTCTATACTTTGAGTAATAACTTCTATAAGAACGGGACATCATATCATTGCAAGGTATTTCGTATGCAATATCATTAAATGCATATTTGATGATTTGCATATCAGCATTGAAAGTTTTAGTTAGTCTAATACTATAAACAGGGTCAGACCATAATCTTATTTCAATTGATTCAAATTCAATAGATGCAAGAGTGTTAATATCACAGAGTAATGTTGCTTCAATTAAATTCAAAAATGTGGTTTTACTAGAGCCATTGGTTCCTATGAAAATATTAACATATTCGTTGAATTCTGTTGAAATGTTTTTTACCCCCCATAGCTTCTTTATCGAAACACTTTTAATACGACTAGTCTCCATGTTTGAATATTAATATGGTTTATTTTATCGCAAAATTAATAATAAATTCTTAAACTTTGCATATTTTAGGAGAAAATAATTACCTTTGTGCATAAAACTAATAATTGTTAGCATTATGTATCCAAACAACATGTATAAAACACCAGAACAGCAGATTGATGAAGCTGTAGAAATCTCAAAAGCATTGTTTATGCCACAAGCGAAAAGTCAGCAAGAAGCAGACAGTATAAAACGTAATATTGAGGCAGCAGGAGATCATTTAAAAGCAATATCTGCAATTGTAAATGATGGAAACCTATTTAAGGCACTAATGAATGAAGCCTTATCAAGGATGAGATAACATAGTAATGGCCTGCGATTCCGCAGGCCATTACTATGTTTAGATGCTTTGTTCGATGGTGCTTATTTCGCTGTCACTCAAATCAAAGGCAGAATAAATTAGAGCATTTAATCTTTCTTCTTTGATGGATGTATCGGTGTTTTTGTTCTGTTTTTTATCTAAAATTATTGATTGTACTATTTCGCTTATTTCATGTTGTAAATCATTCCCAATTTGGGCAATAGGCATGGCATCGATAGCAGGAATTGTAATTTGCCATCCTATAAACAACTGATTGTATAAATATTCTATCAATTTGGAATTCAAAATAGCTAATATATATTCCAAATCATACCAATCTTTTTTCGTAAGACAGATATATGCAGTGTTCAAAGCATAATATTTGTCTGTATCAATCGTCGCCATAATTTTAGTTGCACGACGTGGAAATAGTATTTTCTTATTACTTAAAAACAATCTTTCTTCTCTCGGGCGATGCAATTTATTTGTATAAGATAGGTATTTATCGTATTCTTTAATATCCCAATTTATCATCCAACGATTAACATCACGTCCATCTAATATTGGTTTATAGGTAGAGTCTTTTACATAATCAGCAAAAACATTTTCTTTGGGTTGACCAGAATAAATAATACCTTGTTGTATTTCTAAATGATTAGCTATTCGATCATACTCATTTGACAACATCAGTTTCTCAACCAATGATTTATTTTCATGAGTTAATTTTACAGGAAATAGGAAATAAGGATATTTCTTTATCGCTAATTGAGAAAAATTGTTATTGCCATTTTGTACATCAACATCAATAGGAAAAATATTACTGTTTTCAGGTTTCTGATTAATAGACAAAATGATTGTGGTATCAACAGAAGCTTCAAAAACCCTCTTAGTAAAGATACAAAGTTTTTTTATAGTACACATTTCTACTAATAATTCCCTTGAGTATCTATATTCAATGTTTGAATATATTCCTTCAGGAATAATTAGACACATGATGCCATCTTTTTTACTTCGTTTATAGAAAAGTTCTAAGAATAGAGTAAACAAATTGAATCGTCCCTTTGCTGTTTCAAAAAGTGAAGAATACAATCTTTTCATTTCATCAGAAATAGCTTTTACACTCACATACGGCGGATTCCCTATCACAATGTCAAATCCACTCTTTTCGTCTTCTCGGTTGAATACATCGCTGAACCAGGTGTGCCAGAGGAAGAATTGGTTGGTTTCGGCAAGGTTGAGTTTCTTCAGTTGTGCCAGTTTGCTTGCATCGATAGCTTGTGATTCCAGCAGGGTATTGATGGTGGCGGCTATTTCACGTTGCAATTCCAGTTTGCGGGTATGGTCGGAGCATGAGTAGTAACGGGTAAGGAGTTGTGAAACGATTTTCTGATGGCGATTCTTCTCGTCATCAAACAGCATCACTTCGCCTTTGTCCTTTTTGCCTTCGCGCTTGTAGGTCAGTTCGCTGAGGTCGATACCTTCAAAACTTTCAATCAACGAGTTGCCCTGCATAATCTTGTAGTCAAGGTTGGGAAGTGGCGATGGCGTTTCTTCATCCACTACAATAGAGAGCCAAAAGCGGAGGCGGGCGATGTCAACAGCTCCCTTCTCAATATCCACACCGTAGATGTTGTTTTGGATGATACTTTTCTTCAGTGCGGCACGGTCATAATGTTCACCACTTAACACCTCGCGGCAGTGCAACAATTCGTTGAGCAAGCCCATGGGGAAAGCTCCCGAACCGATGGCAGGGTCGCATATTTTCACCTCTTCAAGGGCAGTGAGCAGTTTGGACTTTTTGTTGTCGGGTATGTCAGTCACTCCCTCTTCGGGTGAAAGCACAAACTTGCGTATCTTTTCGCAGGCAATGCTTGTGTTGGTGTCGAGATAGGCAATGAGCGATTCCTGACACATGTAGCGGACAATCTCTTTTGGTGTATAGAAAGCGCCTTTATCCTTGTTGTCCTCCAACAGGTTTTCAAATATCTTACCAAGCATCTCGGGGTCAACACCCACTTCGGCATCGTTGGGGTCGTTCTCGTCGATGGTGAAGTTGTATTCGCTGAAGAACTGGAACAGGCGTTGGAAGTAGTCGGCAGGGAAACGGCTTTCCGGCTCGTCCTCTGCATCGCGTTCAAAGAGTCCACCGTTCAAGTAAGGTATATCTTTCCATTCCCGAAGCAGTTGCAAGTCCCAATTGTAGGCTTTGAACACCGCTTCGCGTTCATCGGGTTTGGTGTTCAACACACCGAAGAAGAGCGGTTCGAGCACCGCATCAAGATAATCGTGTTGATAGGCTGAACGGTTAAACATATTCTGCATATAGTTCAAGTCGCCACACATCCAGCCCTTCCGTTGCAGGAAATGCAGGAAGGTAATACGTCCCATCATCTTCTTGATGTAGTCGCGTATCTTCTTCTCGTCGTAACCGAATGCCTGCATCAAGGCTGCGTTGGGTGTTCCTTTCACCTCTTCTTGCCATTTGCTGCCCACTTTGACATAGCGTTTACCGGTGACATATTGGATAAAGTCGGCATACTGATTGCGGTACTTGTCAAAGAATTCATCGGACAGTGCTTCCACAGAGAAGGCCGTTTTCAGGTTCTCGAACGAGATTCCCTTCTTTTGCAGTAAGTTGAAACGTTCGATGGGTGTGCGGTAAAGCAAGTTTCCATTTCCAAACACGTAAGTATAGCGTTTGGGCGAGGTGGCTTCTCCCTTGATGTCGCTGATGAAGGACAAGCGCCAATGGTCGCCACTATCGAATACTACTAAGGCACCTTCAAACTCTCCCCATGTGGGATTGATGAACGACTTTACCAGATTGCGAAGCCCTACACGCTTGTTGGCAACGGAGCCATGACTGATTTTGTAGTGAAACAGACCGATGCGGTAGCCGTCGGTGGTGTCGATACAGCCTAAATAGTAACCCTCATCAGTGGTATTATTGATAATCTTTTCTGGCGTACTTTTCAACTCGCTTGCCTGAAACAGGTTTTGAAGGACAGTGTACCATTTGGCAAGGTTGAACGATGACTGGAAAATAGTTCTTAATGAATCTGATGTGTAAGTTGAAGTCATGATGTTATGATTGTTAGATTATTGGATCACAGAGACACGAAGACACAGAGAATCTTTTATGATAGCTCTCTGTGCCTCTGTGTCTCTGTGTTCTGATAAATAATGATGCATAGTAATAGTGTACTCTCCTATACGAAAGTTTCGGAAATAATGATTTGTGGATCAGAGGCATGTTGCGCTTCGCGGCGTTGCTCTTTGTTTTGGGTTTGGTACTCGCTGAGCAGGCCGGTTATTTTGCCTTGCAGTTGGTATTCGTCCTGCTTCATTTTGGCACGGTCGTTCTTGTACTCACGCGACAAGGCTTTCAGGTAACGGGGCAGTTGGGCATAGATACCTTCGTTGATATAAGCCATCAGTACATCGCATTGCGACTTCAGTTCGTTGTCTGTTGTTATCTGCTTGATGGTTCGCAAGAACTTGTTGGCTTCGAGCGAAGTCTTGTCAAGGTCGGTGCGGTTGATGGACGAGGTGTCTGCCGCTTCCACATACTCGGTGGTGTATCGGGCCAAGGCACTGTTCACATGTTGGTAGTGCTGCGCTTCATTCGTGAAGGATGCAGCCTGTTCTTCGGGGCTGGCTTTGAGGTATTTCACTGCTTCAAGAAAATCTATCACATCAACACCTGTGGGAGTGGCCAGATAGAACTCTGTTTTCACGTTGGAAGAGACAAAGACTACAGACTTCCCGCTATGTTTGCCAGTATCGCGCATTACACGGCTCTTCATGGGCAGTGCCTTGATTTTGTGATACAGCTTGCGGTTGCTGTTGTAGAGTTCGCGCACCTCGCGCAAAAGGGCAATCTTCTTGTCGATGCTGTCCTTCACTTGGTTGTCAAACATTTGGAACTCTTTTACAATCTCCTCTTTGGAATAGATTTGGGCATCCTCGCCAAAGGCCGAATGGAAACCTTGCAGTTTGACAAGGGCATTCTTGTAGAGTTGGATTTCCTTGTCGCCTTGTTGCGAAGGATAGAACATGTAGTTGTAGATGTTAGGAGCCACAGATCCGATACGGTTCACACGGCCTATGCGCTGCATCAGTCGGGTGGCGTTCCAAGGGGAATCGTAGTTGACAATCACATTGGAGCGGTGCAGATTGACACCTTCGGCTAACACATCGGAGGTGATGATGATGTTGTACCGCATGGAATCGCTGGCATAGTTGGCATCGAAGTTCTCCTTGATGGTCTGTCCCAGACGGTTGCGGTTGGAGGCAGTGACCATCAACACGTCGGTACGTCCCAGTTCCTTGGTGAGCCTTTCGTACAAATAGGTAAGGGTATCGACACTTTCAGAGAACAGCACCAGTTTGCCTGCCGGATTGATGGTTCTGTTGAAAAAGACTTGGATGAGGTTGTCGCGGAACTTGTCGAACTTCGGATCGTCGTTCTCTTTTTCCCAATCGGCATTGAGGCGTTCCAATATCTCACGGTCGTGGTGGAGCATTTCCAGGAAATCGGGACTGAAAGCATCGGCAGAGAAGAGGATGTCCTCGGCTGCATATCCCTTTGTGATGGCATATTCAATAATCTCGTCAAGCTCCATGTCTTTTGCTTGCAGGTCTTTCACCTTCAGGTCGGGGGCTATGATTACCTTGTCCTCATCGAACATCTTGATCATGTCGGTGGTGATGCGGAGCAGGGTGCGCAGTGATTTCTTGAAAGCATAGAAACTGCTTTCCAACCGTTTGACCATGTGTACACGGTAGATGCCTGCCAATGTCTGGCCGATGTGTACGGCATTCTTGTACTTGTCGCGATACTCAGGTTTCAGGAACTCTACGGCACGGTAGCGGGCGTAAGTCAGCCCTTTGCCTTTGGGATTGTCTTCTGACGGGCCATCGGTCAGTTGCTTCAGGGTTTCATAGAAACGGTTGCTTGTGTCGGAATCCATCACATATTCCAATTCGTTGGGTGGCAGGATGTGTGGGAATATGATGCCTTGCGACTGGATGTCGGTCTTGTAGTCGGGGTCGTTCAGAATGTTGTTGCGTGTACGGCGGACGGTCACCTTGTCAATCACCTTGCTGCGTATCTGCTCGTATATCTTATCCACTTCGGCGGTGACATCACGCTGGTCGCGTTCGCGCATCAACCGTTTGTAGTCCAAGATGTGGCCGGAGAAGAAGGCTTTCAGGTTGGGTACTCCGTCGATGGTACAGCTTTGGCTGTTCTGGAACAGGAGCAATTGGTTCTGCAAATCATCGGGACGGTTGTTGAGCGGGGTGGCCGAAAGGAGCATCACTTTCTTCTGTGTATCGCGCACAAGGCCGCTGTTGCAGCGGGGAGACTTGCATATTCTCTGCAACTCGTCGTACTTGCCCGAACTGTCGCTACGGAATCCGTGGGCTTCATCGACGATGATGAGGTCAAACTCTTCCTTGTCCTTGTATTGGTCGCGTCCGTCAATCACTTTGGACAGACTGCCATTGGTGACGAACTGTGCTTTCTTGTAGATGCCGAACAGCTTGAATGTGTTTCGCCAGTTGTCTTCCAATGCCGGCGGATAAACGACAAGGATATTGGTGTTCTTACCGTTTGCCTCTACAAACCGTTTGGCTATCATGGTGGCAATCATGGTCTTTCCCAAACCCACCACATCGGCCAAGAAGAGGCCGTTGTGCTGCATCAGCATCTGATAGCCTTGGATGACGGCATCTTTCTGATACTTCAGGTCCTTCACACCGTCGGGCAATTGGATGGTAAAGTCATCCTCCACCTGGTCGCCAAAAGCTTCAATCAATACCTTTATATACAGTTCGTACGGAGTAGGTTGGCAGCCAAGGAAGGTCTGGTTCTTGTAGGCTGCAATGTCATCGGTGGTCAGGGGGATGGCTTCGTTCCACAGTGTCCAGAACTCATCGGAACAGAATTTCACATCGTCGTAGTCCTTCATGGCCACATTCAGTTCGTACTGTGGCGGTTGCTTGATGCCAAGTCCTGAGTCGGATATGTTTGACGAGCCCATGATGACCCACCCGTCGCTATGTTCACTATGGTGCTGTGGCAAGCAGAGGTAGAACTTGGCATGAAGGTTCTTGGTGGCATGGATACGCATCTGCAGGCGGCCATCCAAAAGGTCGTTGCACATTTGCAGAATGCCCTGCTCCACTTCGGGAGAATATTGTGCCTGCAGGATGTCGTTCTTGAACTCTTCGCTATAGACCTTCTTGGCCTTCTCTTCGTCGGCCAGCATCAGCAGGGCTTTGTTGTGACTGCGGAATATGTCATCGATGTTGATGCCTACCAGAATCTTTATTTCGGAAACATCGCCCAATTCGCGACGTAGTTTGAAGTAACCCGACGAACGGAAGAATCCGACCACTGCCAGAAAGCGGTCGAAATTAGCCATGCCTTGGGCTATCCCTTTGAGTTTGTCGAAAAGGGTGTTGCCCTGTGTGTTGTTGAAGAATTTGCTGCTTGTGGTCATACGCATGACGAAAGCATCCGCCAATTCCCCGAGAGCGAACTGTTTTTCTTGGTGGTTTTACCTTAGTCAGTACATACAAAAAAAGACGTGGGGAATCTGACTCGTTGTATATTCTGCACTTCAAGGTCTTAGGAAACCTACCACAACAAAATAACAACATCAGGCCCACGTCAATATGTATATAACAACCCTTTACGCCAAATGTGCGCCCAACTGTAAGGGTACAGTTGGGGCTACACAGGTATGACAGCATAAAGGGATGCGTAATTGGATACACATCCCGCAGACACCTACCGTTGATTCATCTCTGACTGTGATTTCAAAAGTTCCTAAGTTCTGAAGTATCAAAGATAAAACGCTGAGTAAACGTCTTCTTTTAATATGTCCGCCACTCGTGGCTTTCCTCTCTCAAAAAAGGCGGAGCACATGAGTGACGGGACAAAGGTACGCATTTTTAGTGAAGAGTGAAGAACGAAGAGTGAAGAATTTTACAGAAAATGTTGAAGAACACAATTCATGTACCAGTTTTAAGGGCTATGGCTGTTGGCGATGACAATGGCAATGGCTATGAAACTCTGCGATAGGGTATGCAACTGTATGTTCCTATACCCTCCTCTGCTGTCATGTTCAAGAATTGTAAAGTTTTTTAGTAGAACTTTCAGAAAAGTGTCTATATATAACGTTGGGGTGTAGATAGCTCGATACGACAATAAGTGGGAATAAAAGCACTTTATTACAATTGATTTTCAGTCTGTTAAGCGCAGCGAAAAATCGCTTAAGCGTTAGCTCGGTAGCGCTTAAGCGTAAACACGAAAACGCTTAAGCATTACCAACTTTTCTCTTAAGCGTTATCAAATTACGCTTAAGCGTTGTCCAATGAAGCTTAAGAGTTGTTTCATCACAGTTAAGATTTTTCAAAAAAAACAAGAAAGGTTTGAGGAGTACACTCACATTATTCAATTAACATTGAAGGATTGCATTCTTCAGGCCGAAAGATTGCATTCTTCAGGCCGAAAGATTGCATTCTTCAAGCCTAAAGATTAGTAATCTTCCAACAAGTTGAAGCATTCAAAAAAAGTAATATATACTTCATCGGTCATAGAAGTATATATTACTTTGTTATAGGAGTACTACTTACTTTGCCAATGAAGTATATATTACTTTTTGCTTATATAGCAATTACACCTTAAGAATATAAGCAAGCAATATTTAAGACTTTCATTATTTTGTCTCCAACACATTGGCAGAGAGACCGTCGGCGGCTTGGAGAATGCCAAGCAAGGGGGTCTTCTCGCGGGCGGCATTGAGGGAACCCATCAACTCGTAGCTTTGGAAGGGAAGATCCCATGCGGACATGTGCCAACGGATGGCAAGTATCTCTTCCTTGGTGAGTTCAAGGCCTGACTGAAGAAGTACAATGACGGACTTCTCGCCATGTCCTACGGGGAAGTCGGAATAATCCACGTCGTAACCTTCGTAATCTTCCCAAATGCCACGCTCGTTCTTGCGGCGCTTGATGGCCCGTTTATAGACTTCGGCTTTGCACACATCGTGCAAGAGTGTGGTGAGGATTACACTCTCGATAGGCAATTGAGGCTCCAATTCGGGGCGAACAAGCAGTACTTGCTTACGTACCATCAGGGCTATGCGGCACACACCCAGGGAGTGTTCGAGCAATCCGCCCTCGTAAGACAAATGGAAACGGGTGGATGCCGGGGCTGCGAAGAATCCCAATTCTTCCAATACAGCAATCATTTCATCCACTCCCTTGCGTCCGGTGGACTGCAACAGTTCAATGAACTTATTCTTGTTGGCGACTATTACTTCTTTATTCATAAGCATCATTCAGTTTAGTGGACTCTCCCCCTACCCCTCCCTGTATGGAGGGGAGTGAATAGTTCTGCTGTACTATCTACTCCTTCCCATTCATGAGGAAGGAATGGGTGGGGTCTGTTAGGGTTAGAGTTTATTTCGCTGCGAAGATACGAATATCTTTTCTATTTCTTCCAAGAATGGGGAAGAAAAAAAGGGAGGCACCGCAAACTCGGTGCATCCCTTTCTATTGTTATTGCAATTTACAATCAAATTACACGAACCAACGAACGTAGCAGAAGTCCTGACGGTGAGGCAAGTTGACGTTCTTGGGGAACATACGATAAGCCACACGGTATGAACCTCCGTGGTCGAGGTGGTGCTTGCACTGGAAGGTGAAGAGGTCGCCCTCGCGCTTCACCACTTCCATAGGCTCTACGCTGTATACGTGGTCCTTACCCTCCTTGTCCTTGTAGATGGAAACAAGTTCGATACCGATGGCATCGTCCAAGCCCTTCTCGTCCACAACGTGGGTGATGGTATACTCCTTACCTGTCTCGGTAGAACCGGCGAGGATAGCTTCGTCCTTGGTTGAAGAAACCACTTCAATCTGATCCCATACGGCAGCTACCTGCTCCTTCCATGCTGCGATTTCCTTAGCCTTTTCGTTGTCGTTGGCTGAAATCTCAGCAAAGCGGGCAGCTTCCTTGCAATAGAACTTGCTGTAGTAGTCGTCCAACTGACGCTTCATGGTGTAGTGGGGAGCTACCTGAGAGATTGAGTTCTTGATGGTGCGTACCCAACCTTCGCTGTAACCCTTGGCATTGCGAGCGTAGTAGAGAGGCAGGATTTCGTTCTCGAGCAAGCTGTAGATAGTAGCGGCATCGAGCTGATCCTGATGCTCCTGATTCTGGTAAGTACGCTTTTCGGTCAATGCCCAACCTGCACCTTCGCGGTAACCTTCGAGCCACCATCCGTCGAGTACAGAGAGGTTGACAACACCGTTCATCAACGCCTTCTCGCCTGATGTACCTGATGCTTCGAGAGGACGAGTCGGAGTGTTCATCCAGATGTCCACACCTGAAACGAGGCGACGAGCCAACTTCATATCGTAGTTCTCGAGGAAGATAATCTTACCAAGGAACTCAGGACGGCGTGAAATCTCGTAAATCTTCTTGATGAGTCCCTGACCACCACCATCGTGGGGATGAGCCTTACCGGCAAAGAGGAACTGAACGGGATAGTTGGGGTTGTTTACAATCTTGGCCAAACGGTCGAGGTCGGTGAACAACAGGTGAGCACGCTTGTAAGTGGCAAAACGACGGGCAAAACCAATCAACAGGGCGTTGGGGTTGATTTTCTCCATCAATGACACGATACGGCTGGGGTCGCCCTGATTCTTCAACCAGTCTTCGCGGAAGCTCTTGCGGATGTAGTCGATGAGCTTGTTCTTGAGAGCCAAACGAGTGTTCCAAATCTCTTCATCGCTCACTTCGTAAATCTTCTCCCAAATCTTCTGGTTGCTCTGGTCGCCCATGAAGGTCTTGTCGAAGTGCTTGTTGTAGAGGTTCTTCCACTCAGTAGCACTCCATGTGGGGAAGTGTACACCATTGGTTACATAACCTACGTGAGACTCTTCGGGGAAATAGCCCTTCCAAATGCCTGAGAACATGCCCTTAGACACTTCTCCGTGCAACCAGCTCACACCATTCACTTCCTGGCAAGTGTTGCAAGCGAAGGTTGACATACAGAAACGCTCGCCCTTGTCACCCGGATTGATACGACCCATATCCATGAACTCGTCCCAAGTGATACCCATCATCTGAGGATAACCGCTCATGTACTTGCCGAAGAGACCTTCGTCGAAGTAGTCGTGACCGGCAGGAACGGGAGTGTGTACTGTATAGAGTGAAGAGGCACGAACCAACTCCATAGCCTGGTTGAAGGTGAGGCCGCTCTTCACGTAATCGCACAAGCGCTGTACGTTGCAGAGGGCTGCGTGGCCTTCGTTGCAGTGGTAGATATCCTTCTTGATACCCAACTTCTGCAAAGTGAGGATACCACCGATACCGAGCAGAATCTCCTGCTTCAAGCGGTTTTCCCAATCACCACCATAAAGGGCGTGAGTGATGCTCTTGTCGAAATCGCTGTTCAACTCATTGTCTGTATCAAGCAAATAGAGTTTGATACGACCCACGTTCACTGTCCATACGTATGCGTGAACCTTATAATCCATATAGGGAACCTCCACAACTACGGGGTTGCCATTGGCATCCAAGGTGCGCTCGATAGGCAATGAACCGAAGTTCTGTGCCTCATAGTTAGCCACCTGCTGGCCATCCATAGAGAGAGACTGGGTAAAATATCCATAACGATAGAGGAAACCTACGGCACACATATCCACGTTGCTGTCTGATGCCTCCTTCAAATAGTCACCGGCAAGGATACCAAGACCACCTGAATAAATCTTCAATACATGGCTCAAACCATATTCCATACAGAAATAAGCCACAGAAGGACGCTCTGCATTGGGCTTCACATCCATGTAAGCACGGAATTGTGCATATACCTCATCAATACGCTTGATGATAGCCTCATCGGCTGCCAACTCGGCCAATTTATCATAGCTCATGCGCTCCAACAGGAGAACGGGATTCTGAGCTACCTCTTTCCAAAGAACGGGATCAAGGTCACCAAACAAATCTGTTGCTTCGTGATTCCAAGCCCACCACATGTTGCGGGCCAACTCTTCCAACTTCTTCAATTCAGCAGGAATGCTTGCTTTTACGGTAATCTCCTTCCAATTAGGAGTATTCGCGTTACTTGCTTTGATTTTCATAAATTTCTTTAATTAATTTATAAATAACGGTTCTGTTTATTCTTTTTATACTCTCAAAAATTAGTTTGCATTACGCTTCTGGGCATTACGCAAAGCAATGTCATACGCCTCATAATAATACTTTATGAAGTGTTTCCACAAAGCCTTTTCAGCTACGGCTGCTGCATTCTTACGGATTTTCTTCACTTCGGCATCAGTCTTGTTCGAAAATTCCACAATCGTATCACGAATAACATCTGCCACTTCGGAATAGTTGTAATCCGAACGGTGAATCACCTTCACACCATCTTCTATCTGACTGTATTGGCCTCCCTTCAACGTATTCGCCCACAAGCCGAAGCCTGCGAAATCCGTAGTGATGGTAGGCACCTTGAAGGCTACGCTCTCCAACGGTGTGTATCCCCAAGGTTCATAATACGACGGATATACGGTCAAATCTTCACACAACACTACATCATAATAATGCTTGTTGACAATGCCGTCAAAGCCATCCAGATAACAGGGAACAAAGATAACCTTCACCTTGTCTTCGGGACTATTACCCATACCCAAATATTTCAACATATCAAGCACTTGGTCATGTGTCATGTTATGCAGCCAATGGGTAATAAGGGGGCACTGAAGCGGAGTAGTGAATTTTTCCTTACTGTTCAGTCTCTCCAAAAGGTCTTCACGAGGGTCCCCTACCCAACTTGGCACATTCACAAATGCCAACACTTTCTTCTTCAGATTCTTGTCGCGGTTCAAGCGGTTCAATGCCTCCAAAAACACATTGATACCTTTATTCTTGAACTCATATCGTCCACTGGTTCCAATGATAAGTGTCTCTTCGTCCTTGAACTCCTCACCCAACAGGCAGTTGGCCAAACGGAGTTTCAACTGGCGGGCTTTCTTACGCTTGGCAGTATAAGAAGCGCCTACGGGGACGAAATCGTTCTCAAAACCATTCATCAGCACCACATCAGCAGGCTTGTCCAACAGCTCGGCACACTCGCGGGCAGTGATGTCGCTCACAGTAGTAAAGCAATCGACATAATGAGCAGTCTGCTTCTCTACAGAATGTTTGGATTGGATATTCAACTCGCCTGCCATCTGGTCGCCATTGTAGGCAAACAGATAATCGTACAGAGGTTTGTTGTTACCGGCAATACTACGTCCGATAGAGGTTGCATGGGTAGTGAATATAGTGGCAATTTCGGGCACAGCCTTCTGCAGATACAAAGCGCCCAAACCTGTCATCCACTCATGAGCCTGATAGACCACCTTGGCATTCTCGGTCAAGTTGAAGCGATAGAAACTCTCCACCACCTTGGCCGAAGCGTATGAAAACATAGAAGCTTCATCATAATCGCCATACGCATGAAGAGAGTCTATCCGGAAGTCATTCCACATATCCGTATATATCTGGTTCTTCTGCGCAAAGAAGGGTTGGAAATCAACCAACAGCACCAAAGGCTGTCCTGGAATGTTCCAACGGCCGATTCTTACTTGCAAGCCATCCTCGGCTGCCTGCTTCTTCCAGTCAGCAAACAAGGTTTCGTCTTCAATGAAAAGGGGATTTTCTTTATTTTGCCAAAAATCAGGACCCACAAATAATATTCTGTCAGTAAATTCGTCCTGCAAAGTCTTCGCTCTTGTAGATAGCACAGTGTAAATACCACCTACTTTATTGCACACCTCCCAACTGGATTCAAAAATGTAATCCGGAGTTTGCATTTTCTTCGTCATTTCTCTCAATTTTTACCTTAAATTAGTTACCGGTGCAAAGGTACTACTTTTTTGTCAGACAATCAGCTATCTGACTCTTTTTCTCACTAATAAAATGTAAAAAAATAGAGAAATCGCCTACCTGCCGACAATACGGAAGAGCAGACGATTTCTCTACAAAAACCAATGTGTCAGTACAACGACTGATTCACTGACATTATGCTACTGCAGGAAGTGTACCGGCAATCAAAATCAACACGAGCAAACCAAGGATGGCATACAACTCGGGGAATACAGCGAGCACCATGGTAGTACCAAATGCATTGTGACCACCACCGATGGCAGAAATACCGTTAGCACAAACCTTTGCCTGACGGATAGCTGAGAACAAAGCAACCAACCCCAAAGCCAAACCTGCACCAAAGATTGCAGAAGCAGAGAACATGTCAATTCCTGCATGAATCTTGGCATTCAACATGAAGAAACCTACGAAGCCATACAAACCCTGTGAAGAGGGAAGAGCTGCCAAAGCGATATAAGAACCACTGGCACTGGGGTTCTTCTTGTATGCACCGATAGCGGCGTTACCACAAATTGTTACTCCGTAAGCTGAACCAACACCTGAGAGGGCCACAGCCATGGCCAATCCCAAATAAGCTAATACAATTTCCATAAAATGTTTTTGTTTTAATTATTATTACTTTTTTGTTTATTATTTATTTCCTTTGAATACTTTCATACGGAAAGGTGAATACTCCTTGCCACCACCTTCGAAATTGGCATTCTTGAAGAACTCTACGAAGGTCAATCGCATTGGATGTACAAAAGATGAAATCATACAGAGGGCAAAGTTGATACCGTGACCCAACAACAGAATGATAAGCATAGGCAACCAACGGATAGCCCATGACAAATCAGCAGTCAAGTCCATAGCCAATTGGTTGAACACACCGCCCAACACACCACCTGTCAAACCGAGGGCAAACAGACGGATATAGCTGAGCAAGTCACCCAACAGTCCGGTAGCCATGCCATATGTGTCCCACAATCCCGAACCGAAATTGACAACAATGTTCTTGTCCGGTGAATTGAAGAAGAAGATTCCCAAAACGGAAACTCCTATCAAGGCATAGAGCACATAAGTCACCACCATAGGAAACGCCACTCCACAAGCAGGAATACCGAAGCAGGCAATGGCCGACAATAGGGCTACTACCCACGACATCTTCCCTACTCCATATTTCCATCCATAAAGTTTGGCGGCTTTCATTCCAGCCATCACCATACCCAACAGCACCTGTATCAATCCGATAATCACAGAAATCACCATCATGGGCGAATAACCGAATATCGTAAAGTTGGCATCACTGATAAAGTAAGGCTTAATCGGCGCAAGGAAAGCCCAATCAGCCTGATTGAGGTCGATACCAAGGAACGAACCGGTCAAGGCACCACACACCATAGTCATGGCACCAAGGATTATACCCAAAGTTCCATAGCCTTTCATTTCCGGACTCAATTTCTTGCGAAGAATCAAACTTACCAACAGAATGATGAGACCATAACCGGCATCTCCCATACACAATCCGAAGAAGAGCATGAAGAAAGGTGCAAAGAATGGAGTGGGATCCAAATCGTGATACTTGGGCAACGAATACATGCGCAGAATGGGTTCAAACAGCGAACTGTATGAATCGTTCTTGATTTGTACAGGTACATCGTCTTCTAATTTAGGTTCTTCCATTTCATAGAAGATACGATTGGCATCCAAATATGCTACAACCTCTTCTGCCTTCTCTTCCAACGTCCAACCTACAATCAGTTTCACGGCATCACCGGCCACCGACTCGGTATTCAAATGAACTTTAGATAAAGATATACGATTCTCATTCTCCACCTGTCCGGCCAAGACGCTTCCTCGCTGTTCTTTGTTCAGACGATAAAGATAGAGACGTACCTCTTTCAATGCTTCTTCCAATCCTGTTTTCTCCTTCTCATAATAAGAAAGGGATTCAACAGGAAGCTGCAATTTTTCGGCTGTAATGTCAAGCTGTTCGGTAGAGAATGTCACAAAGTAGGATTTACCTCCGACTTCACTGATGACTTGTGCAAAATATTCATCCTGCCATTCAGCTTTGAACATTTTGCTTGGGCAACAGTAAAAGTTCACCTGGTAACCAACGGATGACAATCTGTTTACCGAAGGCCCGTCAAACTCACCCCAAGGGAGCAAGGCTTCGATATTCTTCTCTACATTGTCAATACGGTGTTTCAGTTTGTTCTCTTCTTCCAGTTTGCCTTCAATCGTTTCAACCAATGTCAATCCCTTGGTTGCATCAGCCTGCTGAACATTGACATCCACACCAAATTCATAGGTTTCTGACACAAAATCCAATGCTTTCAGAGCATTGCTATAACGTTCGGCCAATGCCAAACCCTCTTGCAATGCGGGACTGGTGGCACCGCTCTGCAACTCTTGGATATGCAGAACGCCCAATTCGCGGATGTCCGACAAGAATTGTTCATATTCCTTGCAGGTAACAAGGATGGTCAGTTTTTTCATTTTCTGAATCATGCCTCAGCCTCCTTTCTCTTTTCTTGAAGTGACTTCAAGATTTTCTGTGAAGATTTGGAGAGGTTCTCCTCATCTTCCATAAATCGCTTAATCTTGCGCACGGCCTCTTGGAAGCCCGGAATCTGCACTTTCTCAAAAAGGTTCACCTTCTGAGTAGTCTTCTTGCGGGCATGTTCCAACAACCCCAACTTGGCAAGCACAAATTCGCGCTCGACAGCTGTTTTGGCAAGACCCTGCAACAGATTGATACCATCGAAGTACCACTTCGGAGCACTGAACAAGCCGAAAGGGCGAACTTCCAGACGTATATTCTTCAGAATAGGTACGCGGACACCAGCGATTTTCTTCACATCCAATTCCACGTCCTTCAGAGCCACCAGCGAAGGGTCAAACTCTCCCCAAAGGGCATACATCGATTCATATCCTCCAATCTGACTTTCCAGTTTCTTTTCCAAAGCCACGGCCTCCTCCTTGCATTTCTTCACCTCCAGACGCAATGCCGTCTCCTTGCTCTTGATAATAGGCAAAGTACGTTGTCGCATCTTCAGTTGCTTTTCAATCTGCTGAAGCGATGTCTTGTTATATTGAAACTTAATTGCCATAATCGAAATTAATAATTAATAATGAAAGAATTAAAACCTTTCATTCCTTAATTCTTTAATTACTTCCAGTAAATATCCGTAAATTCCTTCTTGATATTCACCTCTTCAATCTTGAAGTACTTGCGGAAGAGTTTCCACGTCTCGTCGAGCATCTCCTCCGTATCAAGATTCACGTCGATAGCCAGCAACTTGTCAGCATATTCCTTGGCAAAATCCAAGCAACGCTCGTCGTAATTGGTCAAGTCGAAACCATTCTCCTTCTTGGTCTTGGCATTGGCAGCATCCGAATACAGACGGATAGCGGCATTCATCACCTGACTATGGTCCTTACGGGTCTTCTTACCGGCAACCAACTGTTTCAGACGCGAAAGTGAGCGGAACGGGTCAACGATAACCTTACCGATATCCGAGTCACGACGCAAATAGAGCTGACCCTCAGTAATGTAACCAGTGTTATCAGGTACAGCATGAGTGATGTCGCCACCCGACAAAGTAGTCACAGCGATGATGGTGATTGAGCCACCACCTACCTCTTCAGGGAACTGAACGGCCTTCTCGTAAATCTTGGCCAAGTCAGAATAGAGCGAACCAGGCATAGAGTCCTTCGAAGGAATCTGGTCCATACGGTTTGACACGATAGCCAATGAGTCGGCATACGAAGTCATGTCTGTCAGCAGTACCAGCACCTTCTCGTTCTTCTCTACAGCAAAGTACTCAGCAGCTGTCAGGGCCATGTCGGGAATCAACAGACGCTCTACGGCAGGGTCTTCCGTAGTATTCATGAAACAGATGATACGGTCCAACGCACCGGCATTGGAGAAGGTGTTGCGGAAGAAGTAATAGTCATCGTTAGTCATACCCATACCTCCCAAGATAATCTTGTCAACCTTGGCACGCAGAGCCACCATAGCCATCACCTCGTTAAACGGTTGGTCGGGGTCTGCAAAGAACGGAATCTTCTGACCTGACACAAGGGTGTTGTTCAAGTCAATACCGGCAATACCGGTAGCAATCAGTTCACTCGGTTGTTTACGACGAACGGGATTCACCGAAGGACCACCAATTTCCACTTCTTTACCTTCAATCTCCGGCCCACCATCAATAGGAGCACCGTAGGCATTGAAGAAACGTCCCGACAACTGGTCCCCCACCTTCAAGGTAGGAGCCTTGCCCAAGAACACCACTTCAGCATTGGTGGGAATACCACCCGTACCCTCAAATACCTGAAGGGTCACATCGTCGCCAGCAATCTTCACCACCTGGGCCAACTTACCATTGATGGTAGCCAATTCATCATAGCCAACGCCCTTTGCTTTCAGCGAACAAGTAGCCTTGGTTATCTGGCTAATTTTCGTATATACTTTTTGAAAAGCTGTTGTTGCCATATCTTATACCTTATATTATTTATGTCCGGCAAGCATCTCCTGAATCTGATTCTTGAAGTCATAGTATTGCTCTGACTTGTATTCAGAATAGTTCATCTGCTTGCAGACGTTAATCATTTTCTTGAAATAATCCACAACATCCAAGAAGTTGTCAAACTTAAAGTCGATGCTACAGATTTCCACCACCAAGTCGAGAATCTCTTCCTGACGCTCCAATGATGTCACAGCATCCACCTCGTCGAATGCATCCTGTTGCAGGATGACAAAGTCGATAATCTCCGACTTCCAGAATGTCTCGTGATAGTCCACAGGCACACCGTCGTCACCCAAGATGTTGATCTGCTCGGCAATCTCCTTACCACGTTGCATACGGGTCTTCAAGTCGAGCACTTTCGGAATCCAACGGTCGTTGATACGATCCTTGATGTATTCGGCAAACTCAGGATATTCCAAGTATTTTGAATACGAGTCAATGGGGTTCACAGCCGGATAGCGCTTCTTGTCGGCACGGTCCTGCTCGAGGGCATAGAAACAACGGGCCACTTTCTTGGTGTTCTCCGTCACAGGCTCCTTCAAGTTACCACCGGCAGGAGATACTGTTCCGATGAAGGTGATAGAACCCACCTCACCATTGTTCAGATACACATAACCTGCACGTCCGTAGAAGTTTGAAATCAAAGCCGACAAGTCCATGGGGAAAGCATCAGGACCAGGCAACTCCTCCATACGGTCCGACATCTCACGCAAGGCCTGTGCCCAACGTGAAGTAGAGTCTGCCATCAACAATACACGGAGTCCCATTGCACGGTAATACTCAGCCATGGTCATAGCGGTATACACTGAAGCTTCACGGGCAGCCACAGGCATGTTTGAAGTGTTGGCAATGATGATGGTACGCTCCATCAACTTACGTCCGGTATGAGGGTCGTCCAATTCGGGGAACTCTGTAAAGATTTCCACCACCTCATTCGCACGCTCACCACAGGCAGCAATGATTACTATGTCGGCCTCGGCCTGCTTTGAGATGGCGTGCTGAAGCACAGTCTTACCCGTACCGAAGGGACCAGGGATAAAACCTGTACCACCCTCAACGATGGGGTTAAAGGTATCGATGGTACGCACACCAGTCTCCAACAGTTTAAAGGGACGGGGTTTCTGTTTGTACTGCGTCATGGCAAACTTCACGGGCCAGTGTTGAATCATGTTCACCTCGATGTCCTTACCTTCGGCATCGGTCAATACGGCAATCACATCGCTTACCTTGTATTGTCCCTTGGCGGCAATGCTCTTCACCTTGGCCTTGCCTTCCAATTGGAAAGGCACCATGATTTTCAGCGGCTGTGAGTTCTCGTCCACACCGCCCAACCAGTCAGCTGCCTGCACCTCGTCGCCCACCTTGGCAATCGGGTTGAACTCCCACAAACGGTCCTCATCAATGGGGTCAGTGTATTGTCCGCGTTTCAGGAATACACCCTCCATCTTGTCGAGGTCGTTCTGCAAACCGTCGAAGTTCTTCGACAACATACCGGGAGCCAGCTTCACTTCCAGCATGTGGCCCGTAAACTCGGCCACTGCTCCCACTTTCAGACCACGGGTACTTTCGAACACCTGTACGTACACATCCGAACCTACCACCTTGATGACCTCCGACATCAGACGGTCACCACCTGTCTCAATGTAGCAAATTTCGCCTTGAGCCACGGGTCCGTCCACCTTCAGCGTTACCATGTTGGCGATAACGCCGCTAACAGTTCCTTTTGTCATATAATGATTCTTTTTTTAGTTTTATCTCTTAAATTCTTCCGGCACCCGAGCTTCACCACGCAGGTTCTCGATAATCTGGCGGAAGGTCTCACGTCCGGTCTCCACATCCAGTTTCTCCCAACGTTCCAGCATTTCCAGCTTGCACATATAGGCAAACACAGCTTCGATGGAGAACACATCCATGAACGTCTGCTCGTCCAACCACAGCCATTTGAAAGCATCAATGCGTTTCTCCTTCTCCACGGGATCCTCACACTCGACTATCTTCATCAGGTCTGACACATAGTCCAGTTCAAATCCCAATCCGAAGTCACGGGCATTGCTGTTGCGTATCATCTCGCACACGGTGTTGTCGCCTTGGATGAAATCGGCCACGTTCCAACCATACTTCTTGGCAATCAATGCCGTCAGGATATTTGTCACATTCAAGTTCATGCTGAACCATTCGCGCAACATCCGGTTCGGGCACTTCAGCGCATATTCATAGTATCCCAACAGTATGGCATCTTCGGGGAAATATCCCTCCTTATCCTTGTTGTAAGCATAATCGCGGGCAAAGATGGAGAGGAACGATGGGTAGCGGTGCACGTTGAAGTTCATCTCGCGAGCCGAAGTCATCATATCCTCGTATTGCTCACGACTATAGTTACCCAACGGGCTGATCTCCGCCTCAGGAAACTGCAACAGTTTCACCAAGTTCAAGCAGTCATACCGCAGATAGAAGTAGAACATCAATTCCTTGTCCGCATGGGTCAACACCTCGGCCAGTTCCGCCTTGAAGCCAGCCACAGACTGTGCTCCACGACCGTCGTCCAACGCAATGTCAGGCAATCCCGCCATCAGGCAATAATAGCTACTCATTCTTTCAAAATTAACAATTAACAATCAAAGAATTAAACCAGTGTATCACTCTTTTTAATTCTTTAATTCCTTAATTCTTCACTCAAAACAACATCTCCACCAATTGCGGACGCAGGAACGACTTGAAGAACTGTTCAAACTCAGCCTCGCCGAAGTTAATCTTATACGAACCGTCAGCAGGAGCAATGGTAAAGAGGCTCTTCTGTCCGTTCACCTGTTCAATCTTCACACCCTTGTCCAGCAAACCCTTTGCCTTCGATGCGAAATAAGCCTTCAGAGCATCAGCTTCGGGTGAAGAAATTGTTACACCTTCGTCAGCCGACCACTTGCTGGCCAAAGCCACCACAAACTGGCAAAGGAAGTCCTTGTCAGCCGTCAAAGCCTTCACTGCCTCTTCCACGGTATTGTTAGTCAAGCAGTTTGCCACCTCTGATTTCAAGGCATTCACCGTTTGTCCGGCATACAGTTGGAGTTCCTTCTTGGTATTCTCCTGCAACTCAGCAGCCTTTTTCTCGGCAGCAGCCACAATGTCCTCAGCCTCCTTTTGTGCTTTCTTTACAATTTCAGCAGCTTCGGCATTTGCCTTTTCAACGATTCGTTGTGCCTCTTCGTTACCCTTTTCCACACCTTCGCGGAAAATCTTGTCAGTCAGCTCTTGAATCTTATTTTCCATATTCTATTATATATATATTAGTTTTATTTAATTAAGGTGCAAAGATACAAAATGTTTTTCATATTCAGCCTACAAAATACCAAACTCTTTTCATCAACAGGAAATAGAGGACAAAAAAAAAGGAGAATCGCTTGATTTCTTGACCCTAAAATGCTTATCAATGAAGAAAACTACCTATATTTGCAGAAGAATCAATTAATAGAAATCAAGAATATGAAGAACAAGACCTTAACTACATCGTTACTTCTGATGGGATTGCTTATGCCCCATGCAAACACGTTGAATGCACAATCGGATGCAGGTAGCATAGAAAAGCGAACATTGACGCTCGACTTGAAACGCACGGGAATAGACATAAGCCCTACGCTGAGTGGCATCTTCTTCGAGGACATCAACCAATCGTTAGATGGCGGTATCTGTGCACAACTTATCCAAAACTTCTCCTTCCAACAATACATGGTGCCCGATGCTCCAGCCAAAGAGTTCTCGAGGGCCGACTCCATCATCTTCGGATGGAGCAAGGTACAGGGCGAAGGTGCATCAGGCCGTATTCTGACCGTAGAGGACACTCCCCTATTGGGCACGCAAGCAAGACATTACAACTATGACCAGACCGATAAGTATGACGATGAGTTACGTTACAAGCAGTATTGCGTAAAATTCGAAATCGAGCAGATTGGCAAAGGTTTGGGCTTGGCTGCTAATGGTTATGGCATCAGCCCGTATGGTCAAGAGCGACAAGGATACTATTATTCCAACAACACGCAAACGCCCTCTATTCCTGTAAAGAAGGGTGTCAGCTACGATTTAAGCCTTTATCTGCGCAAAGCATCTTACGCGGGAGGCATCAGTGTCTATCTCGAAGATGCATCGGGCCATCGCATTTCAAACGTAGTCAAATTCTCAGGTTTGACCAATGAATGGAAGAAATACACAGGCATTCTCCAAGCTAACGACACCAAGGATTGCCGCATGGTGGTTATGGCCGATACTACGGGCGAGTTCTACCTCGACTTTGCCACGCTGATGCCTGAGGCTTCAGAGTTGTGGATGGAAGGCAAGATGGGTCCCTTCCGCAAGGATTTGATGCAAGCGTTGGCAGACCTTAACCCTACCTTCATGCGATTCCCCGGCGGATGTGCATCGGAGGGTACGAACTACTTCGGACAGGTGTTCTGGAAAAACTCGGTAGGGCCTCGCGAGGAGCGCATCGGATTCCGCAACCATTGGGGATACTGGACTTCGCAATATGTGGGTTTCTATGAATACTTCCTGATGGCTGAATCCTTAGGCGCCACTCCCCTGCCTGTGCTCAACAATGGTGTGACTTGCCAGTTTGCCGGCCACCAGTATGTGGCTCCGCTGGAAACGGAGGCTGACCGCAAGCGATTCTACGACATCTTTGTGAAGGATGCGCTGGACTTGATTGAGTTCTGCAACGGCGACACTGAAACACGCTGGGGTGCTGTGCGTGCCGAGATGGGACACCCCGAACCCTTCAACCTGAAATACTTGGGCATCGGCAACGAGAACCGAGGCGACAAGTTCTGGGAAAGATTCGACATTATGTATAAGGAGATAAAGAAGCAGTACCCCGACATTGTGATTGTATCCACCTCGGGGGCATCGGATGCCGGACGCGAATTCAACGACAACTATGCACACATCGACGAGAAGTACCCCGACACTTACGTGGACGAGCATTACTACAAGCGCGACGACTGGTTCTATAAGAATCAGGACCGCTACGAGGCCGACAAGGTGCGTGGAAACCAAGGGATGACCTACGACCGCAACCGTCCGACAAGGGTATTCGTGGGCGAGTTTGCCAACAACAGCACCAACAATGCCTATGCCTCTACACTGGCCGAAGCGGCTTACTGGACAAGCCTCGAGCGCAATTCGGACATGGTGGTGATGGCAGCTTACGCTCCGCTCTTCTGCAAAAAGGGATTCAACAAATGGAACTCGAACCTCATCTGGTTTGACAACCGGGGAATGTGGCGCACCACCAACTACTACTACCAGATGCTGTTCAGCAAGTCGGGCAACAAGGCTTTCGAGATGTCGCCCATCATGGAGGGGGAAACCATCGACAGCACGATATATACATCGCCCACCCTCAACACTGAGACAGGAGAAGTGTACATCAAGTTTGTCAACTCCGAAGCTGTGAACAAGGAGCTGACCATCAAGATTGGCAACAAAAAACGCTACGAAGCCACCGTTGAATTCATCACCTCGCACGACACGTCGATAAAGAATCAGGGCCATCAGAACCTCTACTCGAGCCACCCCGATGCCCCTGCCTCGTTCGACTATAGCGAAGCGATAGTTCCGCAAACCACCCATATAGGAGCTGTGAAGAAGAGTTTCACAATGACTCTCCCTGAAAACTCTGTGGGAGTGATAAAGCTGATGCCGAGAAAGTCTCTTTAAGGAGGGGGATTATTAAAAAACCTCCTCTATCATGGATAGAAAAAAAAGGTGAAGAACCCCATTGAGGATTCTTCACCTTTTGCTATTTACTTGTAGCTCGTAGTTGGTCACTCGTAGCTATTCACTAATCTCATTCTGCCTTCTTTGTTGCTTTTTTAGCAGCTGGTTTCTTAGGAGCAGCCTCTTTCTTAGGAGCAGCCTCTTTCTTAGGAGCGGCTTCTTTCTTGGCTTTGGGAGCAGCTTCCTTCTTGGGCTTTGCCTCCTTCTTGACAGGTGCGGGAGCCAGCTTGGCAAGTTTGGCTTGCAACTTGTCGTTCTCCTTCTGGAGCATTTCCAGCTCTTCACCTTGGTTCTTGATAGTGGTCAAGAGGGCATTCAGCTCTTCGTTGTCCATCTCTACGGGATAGAGAGAGTTTACACGGCTGATGAAGTCGCCCAAGATGTTCATGTAGTTGGTGAAAGCATCGAAGGGTGAATCATAGATACCACGATTCAACCAGATACCAGTCTGCTTGGTGGTCATGAAACGGAAGTTGTTTGAAGCCTGCATGTAGCTCCAGTCCTGCTTGATGCGACGGTCGGTGCAGATACGCACACGATCGGCCACGCTATAGAGCTTGTCGAAAGCCTCGCGCTGCATGACATTACCCAACCAGCAGCTGATGTCGCGCTCTTCGTCCACCCAGCTGAGGGGATAAGGCACATCAATCTGGTCGACAGACTTCAGTTTGCTGATAACCTCGGAAGGTGTAGAGAAGGTGATGCCCTTCTCCTTGGCACAAGCTGGCAGAGCCTTCAAGAACTCCAAGATGTTGCTTGAAAGCGGCTGGCTGATACCCAGTGCAGAAAGCTCCATGAAGATGTTGAACACCTGCTCTTCTTCGGGCATGTCGGCAATCCAACCAATGTACTTGTCGGCAAAGAGGGGGAACTCGCTCCACTCGCTATTGTTGAAGCGGAGGCTGATGTCGTCAGAGAGTTTGAAATCACGGAGGAGCAACTTCAACTTGTTGTTGTAGGCGCAATGATAGAGGTAGTGCGGGCTCTTCCAACCGAGCACGTGCTTGGCACCCTCGGTGAGCATACCCTTGAAGCCCATGTCGGCTACCATCGCACCGATTTCGTTGCTATAAATCAAGCTGCTGTTGCGGAAGACTTTCGGATCCTGACCGAACATCTGCTTGATTTTCTTGCGCATGTTCTCAACGTCCTCGCGGAAGCACTCTTCGTTGGCCAATGCAGAGAGGCCATGAGAGTAAGGCTCGCAAAGGAATTCGCAGCAACCTGTCTCGTTCAACTCGTGCAAGAGTTCGATTACGCGCGGAGCATACATCTCCAACTGCTCAAGACCCACACCTGAGAGTGAGAGGGCCACCTTGAAGGCACCGCCATTCGTCTTGGCCATGTCGATAAGGGCCGTCAGCGAGGGGATATAGCTACGTTCAGCAATGTCGGTGATGCTACGTTCGTTTTCGTAGTCATCATAGTAATAGTGGTCGCGACCGATGTCGAAGCAACGGTAGCGTTTCAGATGGATAATCTGGTGTATCTCAAAATAAAGACAGATAGTTTTCATTGTTTAATTTATTCTTTAGGGAGTTAAAGGAGTTAAAGGGAGATATCGCTTCGCTCTTTTGGAGATAAAGGCCGAATGTTTTGCAAGCTATTGGCCTTTATCTCCATTTATCTCCCTCTATCTCCATTTATCTCCATGTTTTACTTATTTTTTCTGATTAACTCGTCGTAGATGGCACGATGGCGCAATCCCACCTTTTCCCAAGTGATCTGGTCCACCTCCTTGATACCTTCCTCTTGCAGATACTTGAAGAGCGAGGGGTTGGTACAGATGGAGTAGATGGCATCGGCCATGGCATTGATGTCCCAGTAATCGACCTTGATGACGTTGGTAAGAATCTCACCACAGCCTGATTGCTTACTGATGATAGAGGGCGTGCCGCATTGCATGGCCTCAAGTGGTGCGATACCGAAAGGCTCGGACACGGAGGGCATCACGAACACGTCGCTGTTCTTGTAAGCCTCGTACACCTGCTTGCCCTTCTGGAAGCCGGGGAAATGGAACCGGTCGGCAATGCCACGTTCGGCAGCAAGGTTAATCATGGCATTGAGCATGTCGCCCGAACCAGCCATCACAAAGCGTATGTTGCGCGTGCGCTGGAGCACAAGGGCAGCCGCCTCCACGAAGTATTCGGGTCCCTTCTGCATGGTGATACGCCCCAGGAAGGTAACCACCTTCTCCTTCGGATGCTCCACACGGTGGATGTCCTGCAACTCTTGTGACAAGGGATACACGGCATTGTGCATGGCCACACACTTGCGGGGGTCCTGATGATATTGGTTGATAACCGTCTGACGAGTCAGCTCGCTCACACACATAATACAATCGGCATGGTCCATACCGTCTTTCTCGATTGAATACACCGTGGGGTTCACCTTACCGCGCGAACGGTCGAAGTCGGTAGCATGCACGTGGATGCAGAGCGGTTTGCCACTCACCATCTTGGCATGCACACCAGCGGAATAGGTCAGCCAGTCATGAGCATGAATGATGTCGAACTCCTGCTGACGGGCCACCACTCCGGCAATGATGGAGTAGTTGTTGATCTCTTCGTGCAAGTTCTTCGGATAGCCACCGGCAAACTCCATGCAACCAAGGTCGTTGACGTGCATGTATGAGAAGTCGGCATAGATATGGTCGCGGAAGGCATAGTACTGCTCGGGGGTAGTGTAGTTCTGAAGGCGTGACTTCAAGTAGTCGTAGTTCACGTCGCGCCACACGATAGGCACCTGATTCATGCCGATGATGTTGAGGAACTTCTCCTCTTCACCCGTCGGTTTCGGCAAGCAGAAGGTAGTCTCCACATCGCCCTGCACACTCAAGCCTTTTGTAATACCGTAGGAAGCTACGGCCAATCCACCAAGGATTTTGGGAGGAAATTCCCATCCAAACATTAATACTTTCATTGTTGGTTCCTCCTTATATTATATATTATACTTATTTAATATGTACAACGTTCTCAAGATTTCGGCCACATTCATGGCGAAGGAGACCGCACCACGTCCCTTGAACGGCGGGTTTCCGTCGAACAATTCGGGGATAGAGCCCACGCAATGCGAGTTCATCTCGGCTTCGTAGCCAATCAGCTGACGCTCTACGAACGACAGGCCGCTCATCTTGTAGATGCGCAGGTAAGCCTCGAAGTAGAAGCCTGCCAACCAAGGCCATGCGGTACCCTGATGGTAAGCATAGTCACGCTGGTTCTGCGGACCTACGTAGTTGGGGTTGTAGCCACCACTCTTGGGTGAAAGGCTGCGGAGTCCCTTCGGAGTGAGCAGTTCCTTGGTCACGATGTCCAGCACGCGCTTCTTCTGATGAGTGTCCAACGGGCTGTAGTCGAATGCCACGGTGAAAATCATGTTGGGGCGTACGCTCCAGTCCATCATATAGCCATCTACATAGTCAAGCAGATAACCATATTCGTTCAAGAATGTTTCCACAAAGGAGGGTTTTACCTTCTCGGCCAACTTCTCCAACGGAGCAGCACTGGCAGCATTACCGTGCTCGTTCATCATCTTGGAAACAAACATCAAGGCATTGTACCACAAGGCATTCACCTCCACCAAATAACCCGTACGGGCTACTACAGGGCGTCCACCGGCAGTAGAGTTCATCCAACTCACCGCTTTGTTGTTGCCATTTGTATAGAGCAATCCATTCTGATGGAGGAAGAGGTTGGGATGCTTGCCGCTTGTCAAATAATCCATGATGTCCTCCAACAGCTGGCCATACTTTTCCCAACACTGTTTGGCACCCACCATCTTGGCATATTGTTGCAACGTCCACACTGCCCACAAGGGTACATCGGGATGCTCAATCTCGTACACCTGTGCGTCACTTGGACGTTCGTTCATCCAATCGTTCAAGGCCTCGCTGGCGGTCTTCATGGCATTGTGGAACTCATCCAACTCACCAATGGCCAATGTCAAGCCCGGAAGACTGATAAACATGTCGCGTGCACGGCACTTGAACCAAGGATAACCCGCCAACACATAGTTGCGCTCGCCCTGCTTGTTGTGGAATTGGTGAGCGGCATTCACCAGACAATGATAGAAGCTGTCACGCGGAGCACGCACCTCCACCTCCTTGTCGAAGGTTGTCTTCAGCGTGCGAGTCGATGTAGCTGACACACCACCTGAGAATACGATGCTCTCGCCCTTCTTGATCTCCACCTCGAAGTATCCAGGCACGTAAAGGTCCTCGTTGAACGCATACCCACGCTCCTGCTCCTTAGGATACTCGATGCCACGATACCAATCGGGTTGGAAGTGGAACTCGTTCTTCTTGTTCAACTGCATGAACAGTTCGGGGTAGCCGGGGTACATGCAGGTCTTTATACCATTCTCCACCAATTGGTAGTCGCGACTTGCCTGGCTGTTCTCGTGCGTATATTGGCGCACACTACGGAAGGCAAGGAAGGGGCGCAGTCTCAGCGTAGTGGCCGAGTGAGCCTCCAACAAAGTGTAACGGATAAGGATTCGATTTTCGTGGTGCACAAAGAGTTTTTCCTTCTTCAAGATTACACCACCCACACGATAAATGGTAGTAGGAACCTTTTCCCACTCAAATTCGCGTATATACTTATGTCCGTTGGGGCTGTAGTTGTTTCCCTGATACTTGTGGAGTCCCAGGTTGAACTCTGCCCCATGCTGAATCACCGTTTCATCCAAACTCGACAACAGTACATGATTCTCGTCGTCCATCTCAGGAATGGGGATAACGAGCAATCCATGATACTTGCGCGTGTTGCAATCCACGATGGTAGAGCAATGGTAAGCGCCCGACCGGTTGGTACGCAGAATCTCGCGTTGGAGACTCTCTTCCAAGTTGGTCATCAGCGTCTTGTCAAATCGCAAATAACTCATAGTTCTGTTATATTTTTAAGGTTTAATTGATAGTAAATTTTTACAGCTACATTTAGCAGCTTTCAAAATTACACCTTATTTTATTAAGGAACAAATAAATAAAGAGAAAATTTTAACTTTTCATCAAAAACCTCCCCAAAAGTGCGCCAATAGATGTTATATAACATATTTTTTTAAGTCCATTTCTACCTGTAGACTATCAGTTGACAAGGGAAGTTCAAAAGTACAGGAGCGCAGACAATACTTCTATTTGCATGGGGCTTCAGAGTCAGAACTATGGGCCTTTATCTCCCCAAAAGCGGAGCGATATCTCCCTTTAACTCCCTTTATCTCCTTTGAAAAATATTCATCATTGTCAGAAGTATTGTCTGAACCCTGAACTCTTCATATAATAGTTCAAGTTGGAACGATACAAACAATTGCACAAAAGTGCTTTTTTTGTGCAAAAATTTGGCCAATACCGTTTCTTATTGTACCTTTGCAGCCGATTTTTAACAAAACTTTTTTAGTTATGAATAAAAAACTGTTAATTAGTGCTGCAGCACTTATCGTTTCAACTTCAACTTTCGCAGGTGGAATCCTGACGAATACAAATCAGAATGCAACATTCTTGCGTAACCCTGCACGTAATGCGGCTATCGCTATCGACGGTGTGTATAACAACCCCGCAGGTATCGCTTTCTTGGAAGAAGGCTTCCACTTCTCGCTCAGTTGGCAGGCTGCTTGGCAAAAGAGAGAACTGACTTCGGAACACAACTTCTTTGCCATGAATACTGCTACTCCGGGGGTAACCCGCAAGGAGTTTGTTGGCGACATTGTAGCTCCTGTAATCCCCTCTTTCCAAGCTGCTTATGTATTCAACGACAAGTGGTCAATCTCTGCCCAATTCGCCGTTGGTGGTGGTGGCGGTAAGTGCGACTACAGCGATGGTTTGCCCATGTTCGAGAAGTTGGTAGGTGGCAACTTGGCTACAGCTCAGGCCACTTCGTACGGTTTGACCCAGAACTTGACAGGCGAACAATACTTCTATGCTCTGCAATTGGGTGGTACATACAAGATTACAGATAAGGTGGCCGTATTCGGAGGTGTACGTGGTGTGTTGGCCAATGCTTCGTACAACGGTGCCATTGCCAACATTACAGCTAACGGTATAGCTGGTGGCACTTACTTGGGTACTGTTTCACAACAAGCAACCAATGCCGCTGCACAATATGCCCAATTGGGAATGGCCGCTGAAGCTGCCCAATACGAGGCTATCGCCCAAGAAGCCGGAACTTATGCCCAGCTGATGGGAAGCGACTTCAACCTCGACTGCTCACAGAATGGCTTCGGCATCACTCCCATCATCGGTGTGGACGTGAACCTGGGCAAGTGGAACTTGGCTGCAAAATATGAATTCCGCACCAAGATTGAGTTGGAGAACGAGTCAAAGAACACTCCCAATGTGGATGCCTTGATGCCTAACTATGCTGACGGTGCCAAGAACCGCTCGGACATCCCTGCATTGGCTACCTTCGGTGCTCAGTACAGCCCCATCGAGGCTTTGCGCATCGGTGCCAACTTCAACTACTATTGGGACAAGGATGCCAAAGGTACTCCCGTCAAGGAGGGTAAGAACACTTGGGAAGCCATCCTTGGTGTAGAGGGCGACTTGAACGAGAAGTGGATTGCCAGCTTCGGTTTCATGCGTACTCAGTATGGTTTCGAGGATGCTGACATGAGCGACACTAACTTCAACGTAAGCTCGTTTGCCGTGGCTATCGGTGGTGCTTACAAGTTCAACGAGACATTGAAGCTGAACTTCGGCTACATGCACTCGTTCTTCGACGAGCACGAAGTGAAGTCGGCTACTGGCTCTGACATCTACACTCGTAAGAACGACGCAGTAGGTCTGTCACTTGACTTCAAGTTTTAATTAGCTACGAGTGACGAGCTACAAGCTACGAGTGACGAGTAAGCCATTCGGGTGACATTTCTTTAACGCGGATAACGCGGACATAATAGAGTGAAGAATCTGATTGATCGGGTTCTTCACTTTTTTTGTTAAGAGGGAGTGGAGGAGATTTTTTATTTTTGAGGAGTTCAGAAGTTCAGACGAATGTGCTGCTTGAACTTCTGAACTCCCGAACTCCTGAACTTCTGAACTCCTAAGATTCCCCCTCCTTTAAGATTCTTTTGGTTTTTATAAAACTTTTTCATACCTTTGCAACAATTTCTGTAGTTTGTTGTTAACAGAAGAGAAAAACGAAAGAGATTCATGCGAAAGAAAAAGGTGTTTACTGTCATCGTACCACTATGCATAGTGGCCATATTGTCGGCCTTCTGCTGGTGGGGATATAACCGACTGAGCCTACAAGAAGAACAGGCGGAAGTGGACCTGTTTGCCATGGTGCCCACGGATTGCGAAGCCATGGTGGAGGTGAACGATGTGAATGCCCTGTGCCACACCCTACACGAAGTGCCCTACATCCACAAGAACGATGTGCAAAAAGTGTCGGCCCTGTTGGCCCTGCTGATGGACAATGTGGAATCCCTGTCGAAACAACAGGCTCACGGATTGAGCACCGAGATGAATCGCCAGTTGCTCATCAGTTTTCACCAGCCAGGCTCCGCACGCGACCAGGTCATCTATGGGCGCTACGCTCAGGGCGAACTGAATTCCCTCACCAAACTGATACAGACTAAGACAGGCAACTCCTTCAGCCCCAAAAAGACAAAGTACAAGGGGGAGGAAATCATTGTGTTCCCCATCGGAAACGACTTCATGGCCTGCTACCTGCACGAAGGAGCATTTGCCATCAGCTTTCAGAAGAAACTTATCGAAAAGGTAATTGACACCTATGCCTCGGCACACGAGGAAAGCCTCCACAAGGCCAATAAAGAGACAAAGCACAACGAGCAACTGGCTCTATACCTGCCGACCAAGAAGAAAGATGCGCCCTGGAGGCACTACGAAATACGGATGAATGCAGATGCCATCTACCTTACCGGCAAGCAGATGCTGACCGAAATGAATCCGATGCACACAGATGAGGAGAGAGGGGTCGAACTCACAGAAGGCGAACTACTCCCCCATCGGGTGATGATGATGGTGCAAACAGCCCTCCACACCACCGACCGTGCTGAGGAGGAAGAGTCAACTACCCTATCGGACATCTTGAAAGAGCATCAAGCAGAGGAGGTGACCTCCATCCAATTCACCCCCATGGCAAGAGACACGGTGCGCCACCAATTGCTGATGATTACCCTGCCCGCTAACGGAGAAGAGGAGTTAAGGCAAGCACTGCGCTATCCATTGAGAGCCATCAAACGTCCCTCTATATGGAGGAAAGAGAAAGTATACCCCATCTGGCAATGCAAGGCCGACACTGCACTTTGGCACCACTTTATCCACCCAACCACCACTACGGATTGCTGGATAAGCCTCTACCAAAACCACCTGCTGGTGGCCACCAACCGCGAAACCTTGCAGGAGTATATGGATGAAATGCATCTGAAAGAAAGGCCCTCAATATCGAACCAAGAGGCGCTGATGCAATGCCTGGATGACCTGGCCGAAGAGGCCAACTACACCCTTGTGGCCGACATGACCCACATGCTGGACACCCTCACCCAGCATTGCGAGAAGGGATATACACAAATCCCCCCGATATGCTTCAAGCACAGTGAGTTCTTCAAGCAATTCATGCTATCGGCCCAACAAATCAACCACGATGGGCAATCTCACTCGCAAATGATATTGAAATTCATGGGGAGGTAATCAATCTTTCCCTCCCCTCCTTTCTTTTACCTTCCTTTCTTTACTTTCTTTCCCTTTTATCCCAACTTTTAGAGCAAAAATAATACCATTTACAACATGCAATCCGCATAAAGGAATTACACATTGTAAATGGCAACATTTTGCGTGTCACAGCATGTACATGGCACAAATGAAATGGCACATTGTACATGCTCTAATGGCCAAGGATGGCCTATTATCGTTGCAACGTCACACCCAAGAGGCCGATGACCACATCGTTGGACAGGGCCTCTACCTCGAGCTGCTTCAACTCCTTCAGACCATCGAGCGGAAGATCGTAGAGAGTGGCGGCTCCCCCCTCGAGCACATTGCCAAAGATGCCCGTACTGTTGAGGTCAACCGAATGGGCGGCATCTTGTGCATCGCGTCCCAGTTCGGCACTGAGCGTACGGCTTACCAAGCCACTCTTCAAATGCAGACGATAGGGGCGCTTGGCCTTCAAGCGGAAAGCAAGACCATCGTCGTAGAAATCCTGTTCGATAGGACACCACGTTTCAGGATTGATGAGCAGGAGCGAATCGGCCGAACCATCCGTATAAGCTACACGCACCACACCATTCTCAATCTGACTCTGCATGGCATTGGTGCTACCGGCCATCATCAGATAGATGCGGTTGGCCTTACCCTGCAAAGGAATCGTATTCACCGAGGGGAAGTTGTCCCAAAGCGTGGTGAACACCACATTGTGCCCCTTCACCGGTGTGAGGAAAGGCACACCCACTGAAGTGTTCAGCGTCTCGGCCACACGCAAAGCAGAGTCGTTCAACTCGAAGGTGGCCTGCGGATGACACCACTCACCAATGCCCTGTACGGGAATCTGCAACGTCGTACGCTCAGGACGCGGTGAGAAATAACGCGGTTGGAAAAGGTTTGTCAACGAATCATTTACATACCCGGCCAAAGAAACAGGCTCCAACTTGTCAGCCTTCACGTGCTCGAATTGGGAATCAAGAATCGAGAATGACGCTTCAACAGATTCACTTTCAAGTGCACGAGTAGGAACAATCATACCCTGCTCATTCATTTCTCCGCTCCAAGCCAACTCCACATTCAAGTCATACACATTCTTGGCAGGAATCACCACTTCTATCATCGGATAATCCACATATCCGGGAAGCTCATGCCAAGCCACATCCTTGCCATTTACCTTAGCAGAAGCGAGAGTCTCACGATAGGCACGCACCTGAAGAAGCAGAGTATCTACACCAAAGTTCTTGTCCAAGTGGATTTGATAGGTATCGTCAGAACTTTTGGACTCCTGAACTCCTGAACTCCTTTTATAGGCATACGCAATGTCGGGAGTCTTAAGCGAAGCCTCGTCCCATGTCTTGGGGAAGCCAGGGCGAAGCACCAAACGACCATTCAAGCGATCGGGCAACACACCATACAGACCTTGGATGTAGACGCGCGAAGCCACACCCACAGGGTCGCCAAAATCACGATAGTACTCGGCACGGGCCACATCGTAGTAGGAGACTTGTCCGAAGTTTCCAGGGCTTCCACCCATATACATACCATCGAGCATCGAACTCTTCAACAGATGGTAACCAGCCTCGTAACGACCGGCCATCCAATAAACCAATGCCGTGTGCATCACCTCGGCAAAGGCTACATTGTTGATACTCCACGCATAGGGTTGCCAATTGGTGGTGGAAATGGTGGCATAGTGCTCATAACCGAGACCATCAGCCTTGGCATCAAGTCCTTCAGCCACTACGGGAATATGAGGTATTTCATTATCCACATACTGTGTTGCACGATAACGCTGGAGAGGCGTACCCACTTCGCTGTCAATCGTGTGATAGATGGTCCACACGGCCGGACTTTTGTGCAGGCGCTGGTGTCCCATCAGGTCCTTATACTCAGCCCACACACCTTTATCCTCCATCCACAAAGTTTCGTCGATAGCCTTGTAGATGCGGTCGGCCTCAGCCTGATAATGAGCAGCCTTTTCAGGCATACCCAACCCTTCTGCCAAGCGGGCCGCCATGCGGTTGGCACGATAGTTGAGGGCCGTAGAGTGAGTGGCCGCACCACCATTGTAATAAAGAGCATCGCTTGCCCAAATGCAACAATAAGCATCGTAGAGACCGTCACCATCAGGATCGAAGTTACGCTTCTCCCAAGCCAAATGGCGCTCGATGACGGGCCAAATCTCACGCACATACTCCCAATCGCCCGTCCAATTGAGGTGCCACAGGAGTTCGTCCATGTAGTTGAGGTTCATGTCGTAGTGGTGCATCTGATTGTCGCGGTTCGGATTTCGGCAGATATATCCGTTGCTGTACATCTGTGTACCCCATTTCTTGACCGCACGCGCCAGGTTGAGGGTTGAATCCTGCATGGGGTGCTGATAGATGGGCTCAACGTCTGTCACCTGCGAAGCAGCATAGGCATTGAAATGCTTACGGGCACGGTCGTGCCAACCAAGCGCGTCACCGGCATAAGCCGCACGCCATCCGGCCAACGGCATACGCCAACCAATGGCACCGTGGAGCCACGTCGTACCATCCCACACACCATCAGCAGCCACGGCCAATGCACCACCTACGGTATTGAAATAGGGGTCGGGAGTAGTGAACTGAATGCGTCCGGCCAACTCAGCACGCTGGGCCTCAGCCTTGGCAAAAGCCTTGTCGATGGCACTTCCATCTTCCGAAAGGCCAAGCATCACATAGTAGTCCTTTTGTCCCTCAGCTTCCAAGGGAAGAGAACCGAGGAGAATGGGATGCTCTTCATTTCCATCCAAACCGACAATCTGATGAGCAGCATGTTCGGGGAAGAATCCATAAACCGTGTGTTGTCCATACTTATTCTTGATGGACTTCACACTGAAGTTGTTTCCTGCAAGGGTATATTCATTATCCTTGCAATACTCGGGAAGCAGGTAGAAGCAATCGTCGCGGTCAACGCCCATATCGCCTTCGCGACTGAAACGCTTGTTGGCCACACCGCCAAACTTCCATCCAAGAGTGGCATCCTCGGGCAATCCGTCAGTAGTAATCTTCCACACACCGGCATCTTCATCCATCAAGGCAAGCACCTCCATGTGGATGCTGCCCTCGCCCAAGAGCGGGTCAGTAATGTGATAGATACGCTTACCTGGGCGATAGCGGCATTCAATACGCTCAGCCTTCTCCAACGGAAGCACCGTCTCCCCCACCCTCACCGAGAAAGTGAGATTACCCCCCATACGGGGCAAATAAAAGGCAAACTCAGGCACATCACTCGTCTCCACACGGAAGCCCGTATGTCCACCATACAAGGCACGTGTAAACCGGCGGTCGCCATTCACAATCACAAAGTCCTCCCCATCGGGTTGGTAGCGCACGGTGCGCTCATACTCCATCTTTTCAGAAGTACAACTTACGCCCATTCCTCCCACCAGGAGAGCGCAAGCCAATGCATAAATCAGTTTTTTCATAATTAGTATATATTTATTGTTTCTCTATTTATTCGGAATCATTGTGAAACACACATATCCATTTCAGATATTTACTCCTCTTGTTCGTAGTAATACGAGTAGTCGATACCTTTCATAAAGGTTTCGCGGTCATTTATTTTGTCGGTTAGAGCATCTTTTAGGAGTGCACGAATGCGGCTACTATTTGTATGGCTTGCTATCATGGCATCAAGAATGTCTGTACACACTCATTGTCGAGAGCATCAGCTGTACGTTTCTTGCCATCAGGAGCCTCGAATTTGAACTCGTGAGTGACACTCACGAGTTGAACGCCATCGGCTGTCAGTTTCTTTTTTAGCCAACGCCAATAGTTGCCCGCTTTGACATAATCCGATTCATCATTGATTGCCCGAATGACATCAATTGCCGAAAACCACCATTTGGAATACTCTTCATCCCAAATAGCCCTCACCTTATGGTCTTTATAGAATCTGATGGATACTTTTGACATATAATTGGTTATTTTTATTCTATCAATCAGCCTTTAATACGTAATTACATTATGAAAGCCACATATCCATTTCAGATATTCGTCACGCCAACTTTCCAAGAATGCAGTCATAAATAATCCCAATTTATAATTCTACAACATAATACTTTCCACTACGAGGCGCACCCCTAAATTCAATAATTGACAAATCTTTAAGAATCCGCAAATAACGCTCAATAGTTTTAGCTG
>JAFWYQ010000112.1 GCA_017517605.1 Bacteroidaceae bacterium | reverse complement strand
GCATGAGCGGATAACGAAGTTCAAGTCCCAAACGTGAATATGCATAACCTTCATAACCGTATGGTGTCAACGAACCATTGTCATATCCACGCAAAGCAATTGTCTCGGTAGCATAACTATACGAGTAGCCACTCATACCGTCACCACCCATGTAGAAAGTTTCAAACGGTGAGCGCTTATAACGGTTATAGTGTCCCAAAAGACCAAACTCCACGCGAGTCATCAACACCGGAGTCTTGCTTATACTCATCAACGAAGTATATGTCTTGCTCTTGAACTTCCACTTATGATACTCTACCCACTTGTACTTTCGGTTCATGTCTCTCTGATAATTAGGATCGCTGGCACTCTGTGCATACTGTGAATAATCCACTCCATCCCACAACGAATAAGGCGGAGTCAACTGTACCGAGAAGGTGAACTCTGCACCATAACGGGGATAAATAGGATTATCTACCGAATTACGTGAAAGTGTGAGTTCAAGACTAATGTTATTGCTCTTTCCGTTTGTCACAGGGAAATATTGCCAATCTTTAAGCACATAACGTTGGTACGACAAAGCAGCAGTAAAGGTAAAGTAGTCATCAGGCCAACGCAAACGTTTACCGAACATAACAGACAATCCATACATCTGAACGGATTTGTCTGGATCGTAGAACGATTCGTAACTGTTGTAATAACTACTATTGTAATTACCATAACCATACAGATAATTATAGTAATTATTATAGTAAGCCGAGTTGTAATAATTGCTACTTACATCCGTCTGTTTAGAGTAGAATGCCGATACAGAGAACGAATTAGGACGTTTCCCTCCGAACCAAGGATCGAAGAACGATAAACTATACGACTGATAATAGTCACCGTTAGTCTGGCCACTAAGAGTAAGAGTCTGTCCATCACCCTGCGGCAAGAATCCACGACGGTTCTCACTCTTTTTGAACAAATTGTTCATAGAAAAGTTAGTAAACTTCAAACTCACACGTCCGATAACACCAGTCTGTCCCCATCCTGCAGACAACTCAATCTGGTCATTGGCTTTGGATTCCAACATCCAGTTTATATCCACTGTTCCATCCTCTTGATTAGGCTTCACATCAGGATTGATTGTCTCTTGGTTAAAGTGTCCCATCTGAGCCACATCGCGATACGAACGCTCCAAAGCAGCCTTGCTGAAGAGGTCACCGGGCTTGGTGCGCAATTCACGACGAACAACCTCTTCATACAAACGGTCATTACCCGCAATACGTACACGGTTGATAGTCGCCTGACGACCTTCCGACATACGCATTTCCACATCGATAGAATCACCATCCACATTCACTTCCACAGGGTCAATCGCAAAGAATACGTAACCGTTGTTCCAATATTGGTTCTGGATAGCATCTTCGTCAGTACCCAATCGTTCGTTCATCTTCTTTTGGTTATACACGTCACCACGCTTCATCTTCAATGTTTCGTTCAACGCGTCAGAATTATACACTGTATTACCTACCCACGATACATTACGCAAATAGTATTTGTGACCTTCCTCCAAATTCAGATAAATATCCACCGACTCGTCGTCGTATGACACCACACTATCCGACAAGATTTGTGCATCACGATAACCCAACTCATTGTACTTGTCAATAATGAAGTTCTTGTCTTCCTCGTACTTTTCATTAATGAACTTCTTGCCTCCTTTGAAGAAGTTACGGAAACGATTGGCCCACGTACTCTTCTCACGAGTTTTTTTCATTGCTTTGCGGAGAGTCTTATCATCCACCTGCTCGTTACCATTGATAAATATTTGGTGGATTTTAATTTTCTCTTTCTTATCAATGTTCACGTCCACAATCACTTGATTCTCGGCCGTCACATCGTCGCGTTGCAAGATTTCCACTTCAGCATTCTTGAATCCCTTTTCATCAAAATACCGTTTAACGAGAATCTTGGCACGATTCACCATATTGGGCGTAATCTGTTTTCCTTTCACCATACCCAGGCGTGACTCTAAATCCTCTCGCTCCGATTTCTTCACACCGTTGTATCTGATTTCCGAAATTCGAGGACGCTCAGCAAGTTGGATATTCAGATAGATCTTGTTCCCTACGATACTGTCAGCCAAGATGTGTACATCTGAAAAAAGGCCATGTTTCCAGTATCGTTTGGTAGCCGCTGTAATTTCATCACCAGGAACACGCACCATCTGACCCACCGAAAGTCCAGAAAGGCCTATCAGCACATAGTCTTCATAGTTCTTTACTCCACTCACGCTGATACCTCCAATTTCATAGCTTCGCGGTGTGGAACTTGAATAAAGGATGACAGGATTTACTTGCTTCTCTTCTGTTATCTGTGCCACAGCCTTTTGAGGAACGAACCCTCCCCATAAAGCCACACAGGCAACCACTTGAAGCACTATTGAAGATATTCTTCTCATTGTATCTATTTCGTCTTTCTTCACTACGTTATTCTTTGTCTTTATTGCACCGAAGTAACCTGCTCACTGGTTTTTCCATAACGACGCTCTTTGCTTTGGAAATTCAGAATGGCTTTTGCCAATTCTTCTTCAGTAAAGTCTGGCCACAGAGTGTCACAGAAATACAATTCAGAGTAAGCACATTGCCACAATAGATAATTACTCAAGCGCACTTCACCACCAGTACGTATCAACAAGTCAGGATCGGGCATGAAGTTTGTCACTAAACGTGAGTTGATGGTCTCTTCGGTAACCTCTTCAGGTTTCAGCATACCGGCAGCTACATCAGCAGCGATAGAACGTGCGGCACGGGTCAGTTCCCACTTTGAGGAGTAACTGAGGGCCAACACCAAAGTCATACCAGTATTCACACTCGTTGTCTGCTCTAACCATTCGATACGTTCACGCACGGTGGCAGGCATACGATCCATGTCGCCCACTACACGGAATCCAACATTGTTCTTCATGAAGATTTCATCCTTCAAATTATCAAACAACAACCCCATCAAGGCTGTAACTTCTGCTTCCGGTCGATTCCAGTTTTCAGTAGAGAAAGTGTAAAGAGTCAAATACTTTACCCCTAATTTTACCGATTCGGTTACAATGCTCCGAACGGTCTCTACCCCCTGTATATGCCCCTTGCTACGGTCTTCGCCACGTAACTTGGCCCAACGTCCGTTACCATCCATAATGATTGCAATGTGCGCAGGCACTCTGGTCATATCCAACTGTTCCTTGTATGTCATATCTTTCTTGATTAATTTATAATTCTACTTTTCCTTTTTTCAGTCGCGATTGCAGTTGTCACATTGCGGCCAAATGTCGTATGTCACCGTCACTCCCATCATAGAGTAACAATCCTTGTTCTTCATGAATCCACCTTTCACTTGGAAAGGATCTTCCAATATCAAACCATCCAGCGAGGTGACGTCCAGTTTGTCAGTACCAGTGAAGCGCACGGAAAATTCCACGCCAACATTCCACCGGGGTGCGAACTTGTATTTAACACCTGCACCCAATGCAAAATGCGCTGCTACCACACTCTCTGCAGGTTTTGGAGCGATACTCATCCCCATTCCACCCAACAAATACGGAGTGAAGAGGTGACTTTCGCGATAACTCATTCCGTTGCCATAAGGCCAGAAATTGTATTCGAACTGCAAACCTACATCATAGATTTTCCGCTCGAAACTTATCTGCTGTCCTTCGGGGAAAGCAGTCGTGGCCGTACGTGTGTCGCCCGCAATCTGCCCCATAGCAATATCAAACTTGAGTGCCATACGTGGATTGAAAATGTAACGGGCCAACAATCCGACCGACATCCCCATCTCCTTGAATGGATTATTGTAATTGGCATCACCCATATAAGCCACACCACCCAAGTAACCTCCCACTTCCATACGATACTCCTCATCAGCATACTGTGCCTTCAGACCAGAAGGAATCAACAGAAGGAGCATTATACAAAGCCATGCACCGCAAGGAGATATATGTTTCATGCACATTCAGTTTTATCTCTTTCTCAACCGCCTATGCGTCCCTTGAATACCAAACCATTGCTACATGCAATCCAAATGGTTCCCTCAGTATCCATCACGCAAGCGTATGGGTCATTGTATCCTTTCAGTTCCTCGGGGAAACCCATTTTTTTCTTCTGCTTCCACCAAGTGAGTCCACCATCTACCGATGTGTATATAGCTTCAAAAGCACCCACACTACCATCTTTACTGGCTCCACCAAAAGCATAGAGTTTGTTGCCATAGGCCAATACTGTCAAGCGTTCCAATGCCGGACATGTATTACCATTTCCTGCAATCGGATTATAGTAAGTCCACATTGTGTCAGTTGATAGTTTGACCCACATACTCACACCATCCTCTGCATAATTACGAGGATAACCCAAAAGAGTTGTACGCACAATGTTGGGATTGGTCTTTAAAGGAACTTCCACTACCGACGGCGACATAGGAAAAAGATCTTCATCCACCGTCTGAATCTCTTCCCAATCATGCGTGAATTGCTCCACACGATTGTCTGTACTCCATTCGTAAGGGTCACAAACCACAATCTTACCACCTTCATTCAAACAGAGTTTTCCGTTAACAATACCCACCATGCTGGTAAATGTACGATCGTGCGATTCCGCATTCCACTCTACACCTGTCAACGAACTATAAAGTTTCCCATCAGCTAATAGGTAAAGAGCCATTTCATGTGAAACAATAGAGGAGTAATCCACCGTTCCTGCAACTCCCTTCAACAGGAATTCCTTTCCTGAAAATTTAAAGCTGCCACCCAATTGTCCATATATACGAGTAGGCATACCGTCCATTTCACCGAATGCTATCAAATAGTCACGGTGTTGCACCATCTTCTCAATCGTCATACGCCCGGCATGAGATGTATTGTTTTCTACAGATGTCCACACCAAAGAATCACCTTCAGTTTGAGCCACATTCAATCGGATATAGTAACTGCGGCCATCTTCATCATTATAAGGATATACAGTAAAGAGCACCGGTGTGGAGAAATCCACACTATCTTCCGTGCTGAAGAGTTTGTTCTCACCGTTCTGGTAACAATAGACATATCCGCCATCCACACTCATGTTTACACTCACGCGAGTAACATCCGTACCTTTAGGCAACGAATCCACGTTGTACACTTCGCCAGCCACATGGTCGATTGCAAAGGTATAATTGTCCCCATAAACCGTCTCTACAAGGGTCGTATCCTTGCCATCAGCAGTTTTTACAGGCACTTCAGTTTCAATATTATTGATTGAGAACGAAACTATGTACGCATTACCACTCAATACGACATCCTCGGTTTCCAAACACGATGTAAACAGGCTGGCTGTAGCCAGAAAACCCGCTATTAGGGCTAATATTTTTCTCATGTAAAACTTTCAGTTTAATAACAAGTTGCAAAAATACGAACATTTTCCTCTTTATAAAAGAGAATGCCCAAGTTTTATACTATATTAGGGATAAAAAGCGTAGATTTACCAACTTTTTGGGATTTGGAAAGGAGTTTTAACGTTTCATGCAGCATAAAAAACAATTCAACAGGCAAAAAAGGTCTGCGCCAAATCCTTTTTCAACCCTTCAAACCATTTTTTACCAAAGAGTTTTTGAGTTTATTCTATATTTCTGCGTTTTTTTCTTAGTCAATCAGACAAAATCAAGTACCTTTGCCCGCGTTAACAAACCATTCTACAATGAAACAACGTATATTATACCTGCTCTCCCTATTTTTTGCCCTCGTAGCAATCTTTGCTGTACAAAAGCCATTGTTCATGCTCTATAACACCACCGAACCCTTATCGGCAGGTGATTATTGGAGTGTTATTTGCCACGGCTTATCATTGGATATGACTACAGCAGGTTACCTCACTGCACTCCCCCTATTGTTACTGCTTGCCAGTGTTTGGATAAAGAAGGTATCGTTACGCCGATGGTTACGCCCCTATTTAATCTTTGCTGGCACAGTCACAGCTATTGTTTTTGTTGTAGATATGGCCCTATACACATTTTGGGGATTCAAACTCGATGCCACAATATTCAATTACTTGGATTCACCGTCAGAGGCCTTCGCAAGCGTATCCATAGGATTTATCCTTATCCGTATATTGGGTACTATTATTGTTGCCATTTTATTTTCATCAACACTCATTTGCCTTACTCCCAAAAAGTTGGCAATTTGCCGCCACCGTATCAGTACAACCTTGCTACTTGTTCTTATGGGAGGAGGCCTATTCATCGTCATTCGTGGCGGTGTTACTGAATCCACATCAAACATTGGACAAGTATATTTCAGCGATCGCCAGTTCCTGAACCATTCAGCTATCAATCCCTGTTTCAGTCTTCTTTCGTCGATGGGAAAAACCGAACAGTTCGAGGATATGTTCGACTTCTTCACCGAAACCGAACGAACTACATATTTTGAGGGGCTTTACCCTATGGTCCCCGATACTTGCACTAAAAGTTTGCTGAAAACTACGCGACCTAATGTTCTTCTCATTCTGCTTGAAGGCTTTGGAGCAACCTTCGTAGAGTCATTGGGTGGCACAAAGGGTACATCACCCAACATGGATCGTCTACGAAACGAAGGAGTATTTTTTACCCAATGCTATGCCAATAGCTTTCGTACCGACCGGGGAACTCTTTGTGCCCTAAGCGGTTATCCAGGGCTTCCGCAAACATCGGTTATGAAAATTCCAGCTAAAAGCCGCACACTACCTTCCATAGCCTCATCGCTACAAAAAGCAGGATATGAAACGGATTTCCTTTATGGAGGCGACATCAACTTCACCAACATGAAGAGCTACTTACTTTCTACTGGTTACCAAAGAGTAACAGCCGACAAAGACTTCGCCCTTGCAGAACGAACAAGCAATGCATGGGGAGTAAACGACGACATAACTTTCGACCATTTATACAACGTCATTGCTAATCGAACGGACTCTACACAACGATGGTTCACTACTTTCCTTACCCTCAGCAGCCACGAACCATTCGAAGTGCCTTTTGACCGATTCCCAGAGGACAAAATAAAAAATTCATTTGCTTATACAGATGATTGTTTAGGACGCTTTATTGACAGTTTGAGACAATTACCTGCATGGAAAGATATGCTTGTCATTTGCTTGCCTGACCACGGGATTCTTTACCGCGAAGGAGGAATCAGTAACCACAACGACCCACGCGCATTTCACATCCCAATGTTATGGACAGGAGGAGCCGTTAATGGAACATACACAATAGATGCACTAATTAACCAAACAGACCTGCCTGCAACCCTATTGGGTCAACTCGGCCTCCCCCATACCGATTTTACATTTAGTCGTAATGTGCTTGATTGCCAGTACTCTTATCCCTTTGCTTTTTATACATTCAACAATGCTTTGGCATTCCGCGACAGCACAGGTTTGACCATCTACAGCAATGAAGCCGAACGTGTCATTACCGACACACCTACACCATCAACAACCCGTTTGCAACATGGACAAGCCATCTTACAAACCGTCATGGATGATTTAGGAAAAAGATGATTATAAATCTCTTTATTTGGAGAATCTAGAACTTCTAGACTACCTAGACGTTCTAGATTCTCTAGATTTCCCAGAACATCTGGTATATCCCCTCTCAACTAAACAGCAGCATCAAATTCAGCACTGTCACCAATGCTGCCACGATATAGAGTATCACGGTGGTTGAGCGACTGTTGACATACTTTCCCATTACCCGTTTGGAAGAGGTAAGACTCACTTGTAAAAAAACAGTAATCGGAAGTTGGATGCTAAGCACCATCTGCGAAACAATCAGCCCATAGAAGGGGTCTTCAATAAAGAAAATAATCAATAGTGCAATACCTAAAGACAGCAACACGCCCAATCGCGAGTGAGCATCCTTGATGTTGTAAGCCTCGCCAAAGAAACCGGCAAAAATAGAACCGGCAGCCATACCGCTGGTAACAGTAGATGACACACCTGCCAACAACAATGCCACGGCAAACACAATGCCTGCAGCTCCACCCAATAGAGGGTCAAGCAAACTTTGGGCTTGAGCCAATTCCTCCACTTGCACTCCGTTCTTAAAAAAAGTTGCAGCAGCCAATACTATCATCGCACTATTGATAGCCCAACCAATGGTCATGGCCAACAGTGTATCAAAGAACTCGTACTTCAATGCCTTACGGATATGTGCATCGTCCTGCAAGTTCACTTGTCGGCTTTGTATTACTTCTGAATGAAGAAACAGGTTGTGAGGCATCACCACAGCTCCCAACACACTCATCACTATCAACATACTCCCTTCAGGAATGGAAGGAACCACTGCAGAACGCATAGCTACAGGCCAATCAACATCAATCAAGAATAATTCATAAAGAAACGAGAATCCAATCAATGAAACAAAAGCAATGATTCCCTTCTCCACCCGCCGATAACTATTGGTAAAAAGCATCACTGCGACAAAAGCCGCAGTCAACAAAGCTCCTGCAGGAATAGGAACATCGAATAACATCTGCAAAGCGATGGCTCCACCCAATATCTCAGCCAATGAGGTAGAAATAGAGGCCAACACAGCACTACCCAATACGGGAACAGATAACCATTTGGGCAGATATTGATGAGCCGCCTCAGAAAGACAAAGTCCCGTAGCAATACCCAAATGAGCCACGTTGTGCTGCAACAATATCAGCATCACCGTCGAGAGAGTGACAACCCATAAAAGCGTATAACCGAACATGGAACCAGCAGCAAAATTACTGGCCCAATTACCTGGATCAATAAATCCAACTGTCACCAACAAACCTGGTCCAATATATTTCAAGAAGTCCATTCCCCCTAAATATCGGGGGTGGTCCTTACGCTTCAAGTCATTTAAGAAGTCCTTCATTCCTACTTTTTCTAAATTGTATAGAAACTATATAACCTATAGTCTCTATAGGCACAAAACGTTCCTACTTCCGCGGATAATCAATACTGAAGTGCAATCCACGACTCTCCTTGCGTTCCATCGCCTGACGAGTGATAAGATATCCCACGTTAATCATGTTACGCAACTCACACAACTCGCGGGTAGCCTTACAACTTTTGAACAGCCGCTCTGTCTCTTCATAAAGGATATCAAGGCGATTCCATGCACGAGTCAAACGTGTGTTGCTGCGTACAATACCAACGTATGCTTCCATGATTTGGTTCACCTCCTTCATGCTTTGGGTAATAAGTACACGCTCCTCGTTACTGATTGTACCTTCGTCGTTCCATTCAGGAATATCCTCATTGAAATCGTAACGGTCAATAACATTCAACGCATGCTTCGCCGCCGCATCAGCATACACTACCGCTTCGATAAGCGAATTGCTGGCCAAGCGGTTACCGCCATGCAAACCTGTACAAGAGCATTCGCCAATAGCATAAAGCCGTCGGATACTACTCTGTCCGTCAAGGTCAACCACAATACCTCCACACAGATAGTGCGCAGCCGGTGCCACAGGAATATAATCTTTGGTAATGTCTATACCAATGGACAGACATTTCTTATAGATGTTGGGGAAATGCTTCTTAGTCTCTTCTGCATCCTTATGTGTTACATCAAGGTAGACATGCTCATCACCTCGATGCTTCATCTCGTTGTCGATAGCACGAGCCACAATGTCACGCGGAGCCAGCGACAAACGAGGGTCGTACTTCTGCATGAATTCCTTGCCATCCTTAGTACGGAGTACGCCACCGTAACCACGCATGGCCTCAGTAATCAAATACGACGGACGGTCACCAGGATTGTAAAGCGCTGTAGGGTGGAACTGGATAAATTCCATATCCTTCACCGCTCCTTTGGCACGATAAACCATTGCTATACCATCACCCGTAGCAACCAATGGATTCGTTGTCTGACGATAGACGGCCTCGCAACCTCCAGTTGCCATAATGGTAACTTTGGAAAGAAAAGTATCTACCTCACCCGTCTCTTCGTTCAACACATAAGCACCATAGCATCGGATACCCTGTGTATAACGGGTAACAATGATTCCCATGTGATGCTGCGTAATGATTTCCACCGCAAAGAAATTAGGAAATACCGTGATATTGGGATGCGACTTGACAGCCTCAATAAGCGATGTCTGTATCTCAGCACCGGTGTTGTCCTTGTGATGCAGAATGCGGAACTCACTATGACCTCCTTCTTTATGCAAGTCAAAAGTCCCGTCGGATTTCTTGTCAAAATCCACTCCCCATTTGATAAGTTCTTCTATTTGCGAGGGTGCCTCTCTCACCACCTTTTCCACCGCTGCACGATTGTTGATGTGGTCGCCCGCAATAAGAGTGTCTTCGATGTGTTTCTCAAAATTATCCACTGAGAGATCTGTCACAGAGGCAATACCTCCTTGCGCAAAATAGGTGTTGGCCTCTTCCATTCCGGCTTTACAGATAAGGGCCACTGTACCCTTATGAGCCACTTTCAAGGCAAAGCTCATGCCTGCCAACCCTGAGCCGATTACTAAGAAATCATACTTTCTTACCATAAGTCTTCTGATGTTTGAAGGCGTCACAAGAACTCCTTCGTACTTAATTATGCCGCAAAACTACGAATAATCGGCGAAATGACGTATCTTTGCAGGCAAAATTCTTATCTATGAACCGAATATTTCATGCCCGTGTGCCTTGGTACACTCTCTTTTTCTTATTTTTGCTGTTAGTTCTTACTGTTTGGGCCTATAGGGAAAGACTTGGATTAGTAGCTTTGTTCTCGTTGTTATTGATGGTCATCCTTATCGAACGGACCATACACACAACCTACACCATCACCACTGATGGCCTGTTGGTAATACACCGCGGACGATTCTCAAAAGACCTCACTATTCCCTTAATGGATATCCGTCGTATCGAACAATTACGCAGTGCCCGTTTCGGACAATTCAGTTTGACCAACTATATAATTGTCTACTATGGACAAGAGGAGGAAAAGAGTGTTTCACTTATCCCCGCCAACGGACATGAGTTAGTTGCCTACATCCAAAAAATAAGAAAGAAATGAAAAGAATTCCTATCCTTCTCTTCGCATTGGCAATGTGGCTACCCCACTACGCACAATCCCTTTTGACTGAACGTCTGAATTTACTTATAGCCGATACCCTACTGAATAGTTCCGAAGTAGGATTGATAGTGTATGACCTCGACGATGACACCCTGTTATACAATTACCAAGGAGATAAGCTTTACCGTCCGGCCTCGATACAGAAAGTAATGACAGCCGTCACAGCATTGGAGCATCTGGGACCTAACTATTCCTTCAACACAACCCTTTATCACACAGGTACTATCAATCCCGACAGTATATTGCAAGGCAATCTTTATGTAGTTGGTGGATTCGACCCCTTAGTGAATCATTTGGACATAGAAGCCTTTGCCCAAGCTGTCGCTTTATCCGGCATCAAGCACATCGAAGGAGGCCTCATCGGAAATGCGTCGCTCAAAGATTCCTTGAAATGGGGAAGCGGTTGGTGTTGGGACGATGGAATGCCGATACTTACCCCTCTGCTGAGTGAGCGCACCGACAGTTTTCTTGTACACCTTCGTCGTTCACTTTCAATCCAAGGCATCACTGTAGCCGACACTACCGACACGTTGGTTTCACAAGCACCTGATTCGATACTTACCCAAATAGCAGTGTGCCGCCGACCGCTGACGCAAATCATGGACCGCATGATGAAGAAGAGCGACAATCTTCATGCCGAAGCCGTCTTCTATCAACTGGCTGCAGCACAAGCCCAACAACCTTACGCTACCGCCAATGATGGTGCCAAGATGTTACATAAGCTCATTAAGGAAGTGGGACACCAACCGACACGTTACAATATGGCAGACGGTAGTGGTGTTTCGCTCTACAACTACTTGTCACCGCGCCTGATGGCCGACGTATTGCGCTATGCCTACCAACACCCTGACATCTACAAACACTTGCGCCAATCACTCCCCATTGCCGGCATCGATGGCACGTTGCAGAACCGCATGAAGAAGAGCGCAGCTTACCGTCGCGTTTTCGCCAAGACAGGCACACTCACCGGTGTCACCTCCTTGGCAGGATATGCCATTGCACCCAACGGACACACCTTGGCATTTGTCATTATCAACCAAAACGTCCTTACTCCACGTCCCGCCCGTGCCTGGCAAGACAAGGTATGCGATGCTTTGTGTAAATAAAATGCATAAATATTAACAACTTATTTTTGGTATTGTTTGGAATATTAGAGGGATAGATGTATCTTTGCGCCATGCAAAAATCGTCAATTCATTTTATACATTTAAGAATCATCTGCGGAATATTGCTTGTCCTATGCAGTTTGAGTGCTGTAGGACAGGAAGAGGAGAAGAAGGCACAAATTGTCTTCGGCATCGACAACTTCAGTTTCTTTGACAACCGCGAAGTGAAAAGTCCTTACCAGAAGTCGCAAACACTCTTTGGTTCACACCTGGGAGGTGAAATAGGTATTCAATTCGGACCCAACCAAATCATGATAGGAGGATTGGGAATCAAGGACTTTGGCGAACAGGAGTGGGTAAAGAACTCCTTTACCTTTTATTATCACCACGAGAAAGACCATTTCTCGGGTGCATTCGGTCTCTTCCCCCGTAAAAGGCTGAAGAACGAATTGCCGGACATCTTTGTCTACGATTCGTTACGTTACTACACCCCCACCATCAACGGGGCACTTATCCAATACACGAATCACTATGGCTATGCCGAGTTTTACTGCAATTGGCTGAGCAAGCAAGGACACAACAAGCGCGAGGTGTTTGAGGTGGTGAGTGACGGACGCTTCGGCTACAAGGGATTCTATGGAGGATGGAATGTGCAGCTCCTGCACTATGCCCTCCCCAGCAATACTACTGACGATCACATCTACGACAAAATCATGATGAATCCGTACATAGGTATCGAAACCAACAAGTTCTGGTGGTTGGATGCACTGACGGTGAATGCCGGAGCGATAATCTCGTTCAACCGCGACCGGACTGATATGCAGTGGAAGTATCCCATCGGTTTTCTGGGTGAATTGAAACTGAGGAAATGGCGCTTTGAGCTGCACGACCAACTGTATTCCGGCGGTACACAATTTGCCGACTATAACAAACATGGCTCCAATCTGTTCCGTGGAGACCCCTATTACCGCAGCACATTCTACAACCGCACGGACTTGACCTTCTATTTGTTGAACAAGGATTACATTCAGTGCCGTGCCACTGCCTCGATGCACTTTACCGAGGGCGAGATGGACAACTCGCAGCAAATCATCCTGCGCATTGCGCTGGACAAGAATATGTTGTCGGACCTGTTCAAGATGTAACTCTCCCTGCAACAGCCCCTTTCACCCTGTTTTACGCAACGGACACAATTATGGAAAAAACAAGACTTGCAACCATCCTGCTACTGGCTTTGCTGACAGCCCTTCCGCTGAATGCCCAAAAGCGTAAGGGCCAGACGGGCAAGGAACCGCTCTTCGGAAAGGAGTTGGCCACCTATACCGTGGCTTCGGAAAGCCTGCGCGGAGCCTCGTTCTATCTGGTGGCGGGACATGGCGGACCCGACCCCGGAGCCATCGGTATCTATCAGGGACGACCACTGCACGAGGATGAGTATGCTTACGACATTATCCTTCGCCTGGCACGCGAACTGATGATGCGCGGTGCCAAAGTGGAGGTCATCATTCAAGACAAGAAGGATGGCATACGTGAAGGGAAAATCCTGGCAGGAAGCAAGCGGGAGACCTGCATGGGAAAGGCCATTCCCCTGAAGCAGGCAGAGCGGTTGCAACAGCGGGCAGCTAAAATCAACGAACTATACAGGCAGGACAAGAGCAAGTACAAGCGAGCCATATTCATCCACGTCGATAGCCGCAGCGAGAGCAAGCAGACAGACGTTTATTTCTACCACGCCAATGGCAGCAAGGGCGGAAAGCGGTTGGCCGACAATCTGAAAAAGACCTTTACCGCCAAATATCAGAAGCACCAACCGGGACGCGGATTTACAGGCACAGTGAGCGCACGAAACCTGTATGTATTGCGCAACACTTCGCCCGTGGGAGTCTTCCTCGAGTTGGGCAACATCCGCAACAAGCAGGACCAAAAGCGCCTGGTACTGCCCAACAACCGACAGGCCCTTGCCCGATGGATTGCCGACGGCATCGAAGCGGATTACAAATAGAATATGCCAATGTGCCAATATGCCAATGTGTCAATAACCATGCGGCCACTATACATTAACATTAACACATTAGCATATTAACACATTGGCACATTAACACATTGGCACATTGACACATTAGCACAGCACCTAAAAATTAAGCCTTTTGCAAACACCTGAGAATAAACAGTTTGCAAAAGGCTTTATTTTTGGTGATAATCTATTACAAAATTACTTCACCTGAATCACTAAGTAGCGCGACACGCTCCAGAACTCCGTGGGGTTGGCAATCTTCAGCACGAGCTGTTCCTTTTCATCTTTATCCAACGAATACGACCCTTCGGGATGAGTGGTCAACAGCTTGGCACTCTTGGAGTAGAGCTTTATCTCAGTCTCCTTGCGGATGTCAATCTGCGTGAAGTAATCCTTGTTGAAGTCAGCATTCTGCAACACCTTGTCCTTGGCCAAGAAACGGTCGTCCAGAATCTTCTGTTCCTTCAACTCCTTCTTGGTTCCATAGACGAACCAGGCAGCATTCAACGCCTTGTCCTGTGCATCGATGATACGCTCCTTGGCAATGCTGTCGGCACGCAACAGGGCCACATCCGTCTGCAAATTGACTACCAGTTCGTCCAACTCCGCAATGCGGATGTCCTTTGCCGCCAACTCAGCCTGTAGAGTAGCCAGTGCCTGGCTCTTTTCCACCAACTGAGCCGTCAGGTCATCCAGTTTCTGCTTCATTTGTGCCGATGCCTGTCCGTTGCCCTTCAACTTCTGTTGCAATTCGGCAATCTTCTCACGGTTCTGTTTCATGGTCTGTGCAATGAAGGCCATATCCTCCTTCATTTGGTCAAGAGCCGATGCAGGACTTTCACCGGCCACCCTCACACGCCCTTCAGCCTCGTTAATCAAGCGGAATCCCTCTTGAATGGCATTGAACGTATTCGTATATTCCTCCAACTCCGCATTCTTTTGGTTAAGAGCCATTTGCAACGAGTCGTTCTGCTGCTGCAGAGTCTTCTGTCTGTTTCCGAAATTGTCGCAAGCAACCAACATGGTAGCACAAGCAACGAACAATACTAACTTTTTCATATCTGTCTCTATACTTTATGATTGTTATTCTTCCTCATCGTTATTCGCAGGAGTCTCCACATTCTCCTTGTTGTTGCACCCAGCCAGCAGGATGACAATTTCGCCACGCGGCTCATGCTTCTTGAAGTGGTCCACCACCTCCGTAAGGGTACCGCGCACACATTCCTCGTGAATCTTCGAAATCTCGCGGCATACAGCCACCTGACGGCCCGCCCCGTAATACTCAATGAATTGGGTAAGCGTCTTCACCAAGCGGTAGGGCGACTCATAGAATATCATCGTCCGCTCCTCGGCTTGCAAAGCCAACAGACGGGTCATGCGTCCCTTCTTCTGAGGCAGGAATCCCTCGAAGCAGAAACGCTCGCAAGGCAACGAACTGCTGACCAAGGCAGGCACGAAAGCCGTAGCACCGGGCAAGCACTGCACCTCAATGCCGGCACGCACACATTCCCTCACCACCAGAAAACCCGGGTCGCTAATGCCCGGAGTGCCCGCATCGCTGATGAGTGCCACCGTAGCACCACCCAATATGCGATTCACCACACGCTCCACCATCTGATGCTCGTTGAACTTGTGGTGCGACTGCATCGAATTCTTTATCTCATAATGGTTCAGCAACTTGGCCGAAGTGCGAGTATCCTCAGCCAAGATAAGGTCCGCCTCCTTCAACACGCGGATGGCACGGAAGGTCATGTCCTCCATATTCCCTACCGGAGTAGGTACAACATACAGTTTTCCCATATTATGTAAGTAGTTAGCTACAAGTGACAAGCTACAAGCTACTGATTCAAGTCCTGAGAACTCACCACTCTCTATACATATCAAATGCAAAAGTAGAAAGAAATCTTTGTAAACACTGAAAACGGTGCATCTTTTAACAGTTATTGCACATAATAAGGGAGTAAGAAAATCAAAATAGCCCCCAAAATTGTTCTTTTCCCCAAAAACAACAATAAATAATGGATAAAAACCTTTATCTTTGCCTCCGTCCTGAAAAAATAAAGAATATGCTGGAAAAGAAAATCACCTTCGACAGTTTCATCCGTGGCGCACTGACGGCCGCCCTCCTGATAGGCCTCTTCATCCTGCTCGACCATCTGAGCGGTGTGCTGCTCCCCTTCTTCATCGCTTGGTTAGTGGCCTACTTCCTCTATCCTCTGGTCAAATTCTACCAATACCGCCTCAAGATGAACAATCGTGTGGTAGCCATCTTTACCGCCATGCTCACGGTAATAGTAGTACTGACACTGGGCGGCATCTTCTTCGTCCCCTCAGTTATGGAAGAAATTGTCAAGCTGAAGGACCTGTTGGTACAATACTTTACCCAAGGCAGCCACAACGCCAGCATCCCCGGCACGGTGGAAAACTTCATCAAGGAGAACATCGACCTTCACTATCTGCAACAATTCTTTACCGAAGAGAATTTGGTGAACACCCTGCACAGCCTCATGCCCAAGGTGTGGAGCATCGTAAACCAATCCGTCAGCTTCGTAATAGGCATCTTCGCCTCCTTCATTATCCTGCTCTACATCTTCTTTATCCTGCTCGACTACGAATCCATTGCCAACGGATGGATTAAGCTCATCCCCGCCAAGCACCGCGATTTCGTACAAGCCGTCGCCACCGATGTAGAGGAGGGTATGAACCGCTATTTCCGTGGCCAAGCCCTCGTAGCCTTCCTCGTAGGAGTCCTGTTCAGCATCGGGTTCCTCATGATCGATTTCCCCCTGGCCATCGGCTTCGGCCTCTTTATTGGCTTGCTCAACATGGTACCCTATCTGCAACTTGTCGCTTTGGTGCCCACCGTATTGTTGGCTTTGTTGAAAGCAGCCGACACAGGCCAGAACTTCTGGCTCATATTGGCCTTGGCCCTATTGGTCTTCTGCGTAGTGCAAGTAATACAGGACGGCTTCATTGTCCCCAAAGTAATGGGTAAAATCACTGGCCTCAACCCCGCCGTCATCCTGCTCTCCCTCTCCGTATGGGGCAGCCTGCTCGGCATTTTAGGTATGATTATTGCCCTGCCACTCACCACACTTATATTGGCATACTACAAGCAATATATCCATTATGGAGAACTGCCTGCCCAACCGTTATCATCCGCCGAAAGCCAACCTGGCGCTCAGAAAAAGCCACGCAAACCTCGTCGGAAACGCACCTCGCCCAAGCCATCCCAGGCTCAATCCATACCCAACGAAAAAGGTGCACAAAAGAAGGAAAGCACCCCTTCCAAACCCTAAAAACAGGGCTATACACCACTTTTTTAAGCCTCTTTTACCCCACAAAATCAACTTTTCTCCAAAAAAGTTTGGCCAATTCACACAAAGACAGTATCTTTGCACCCGCTTAACGGCAAATAGAGGTTTGATTCGCTAGCTCAGCAGGTAGAGCACAACACTTTTAATGTTGGGGTCCTGGGTTCGAGCCCCAGGCGGATCACCAAGCAAAAGGGACTCAGAATTGAGTCCCTTTCTTTTTTAATCAATTATTTGCCAATATCCTCCAAAAGTAGGAGAGCCAATTCGTTTAATACGATTATCTTGTTTTAATTTCAAAATACATTTTTGTATTGTATTTGAACTTTTCCCTGTTAATTCCATAAGTTGCGACCGGGTAATGGTAGGTGTATTTTTTATAAGGGAGTAAACTTGTTCAATTGTAGTTTGACCACCAGTTTGACCACCAGTTTCAGCAACTGCATTAGGTCGTTTGAATGTAATCCAAACAAATAAACCGTCTGCTCCATATTCCGGTTCAGGAAGCCCTACGGCTTTGCATGATTCAACCATACGACTTACTCCGGTACCCCAACTTTCCAAGAATGCAGTCATAAATAATCCCAATTTATAATTCTACAACATAATACTTTCCACTACGAGGCGCACCCCTAAATTCAATAATTGACAAATCTTTAAGAATCCGCAAATAACGCTCAATAGTTTTAGCTG
>JAFWYQ010000111.1 GCA_017517605.1 Bacteroidaceae bacterium | reverse complement strand
GGTGATGGCTGCAGATGTACCATCTGCACCGGTGTAGTTCACCTCGTCCATGAAATTACCGGCAGCATAGAGTGTACCTTCAGCATCTGTATCCATTGCATAAATAACGGCATTACCCATCATGTTGGCTGCCCAAAGTTCCTTTCCATCCTTGTCGTACTTCACGATAAGGGCTGATGTCAATCCTTCGGGGTCAGCAATCTCCTTACCGGCAAAAGTGAATGCCTGGTTGTAGGTGCTTGATACATACACGGAACCATCAGCAGCGGCAGCTGTGTGTATCCCCTTCAATTCTGTGGAATCGGTGACGGGTTCAAAAGTCGCCACCCAGTCTTGATCGAGACCATTCTCTGCAAATGTAGTCAGGGAAACTACGAGTGCAGTCAATGCAAACAAAAGTTTCTTCATAATTTTTTCTCTGTTTTAATATTAGTAATTGATGAATTTAATTCTCCTTTATGTTTTCCCAACGTTCAATCTCTGGATTGGCCTCGACGGCTTCTGTCGGGAAACGCATGGTGTATTGTTCGGGTGTCAAGGTGTAAGTCTCTCCATCGAATGTACGGGTCAACGCAGGACGAGTTGTACGGCGCAGGTCGTACCAACGATGTCCTTCGAATGCCAATTCGCGGGCACGTTCGTCAAGAATCTCTTGGATAAGTTCTTCCTCAGTCATTCCATTAATCAGGTCAATCGTTGTTTGATAAGCCGATTGGTTGAGGCGTTTCTCCATGAGAGGAATAAGATAATTGACGGCATCTTCCGTTTCATGCAAGCGGGCAGATGCTTCGGCCGCAGTCAGATAGAACTCCGCAGTGCGGAATGTGCTGGACAATTCATCGCTTCCGCCTTTCAACAGCGAATAGGTGGATGAAGTAACTCGCTTGTAGAACTTGGTGCGTCGCTGATCCCCTGTACGGTATAGCGTAATGAAGTCGGGCGACGGCATATTGATAACCGTATATAGGTTGCTACTGAAACGTTCGAGTGCCACAATATTCTCTACGGACTTAAAATCATTTGGCAATGTAGTACTCTTGGTCAAGTCCTCCAATTCAGAGTGAATGGCAAGTACTGCTTTGGCAGCCTCAAGTGCTTCTCCCCATTGCCCCATATACAAATAAGTACGCGCGCGCAAAGCCTGTGCCGATACGGTGTTGAAGCGGTAATCCTTCCCCTCTTCCCAGGCTTCTACATTCAGGAACTTTTCTGCTTCATCCAAGTCGTCCAACACTTGTTGGTAGACAGCCTCCACACTGCTGCTTCCCGGAATGGCATTCACATCAGCTTTCAACTGCATGGGCACACCGCGTGTTTCAGCGGGCGTGCAGTGTGTGTAAGGTTCCGCATAGAGGTTTACCAACAGGAAGTGACAATAGGCACGCAACATGTATGCCTCGCCTACCAATTGGGAAATTTCGCTTTGGGTAGCTTCTGTGATTTCGTCTTGATGCTCGATGATATAGTTAGCAATATAGATGGTATGGTAATAAGAACGCCAAGAGAAGTAACTGGTAGTGGGTGATGGATTTCCATCTTTCCAACGCCACAAGTCCAGATAGGCATCCTGATCGGTGCTCGATGTCTTTACTTTATCCATCAGCACTTCGTCCGTACGTATGGTAGTCATATACCGGTCTTTGGCAAAATACTTGTATTCATAAGTAAGCAAAGCACGATATTCTTCTCCTGTTTTGGCAATCACTTTACCTGTAGGAGTGATGTCAAGGAAGTCATCACATGCCGTCAATACAAAAATTGCGAGAACGGCGAATATCAAGGTCTTTATTTTCATTGTACTTATTTGTAGTCAGTAGTTAGTAATTTATCCTTTAGAAATTCACAGTCAATCCAAAGATGAAGCTCTTTGTGACAGGCTGCGCGTATGGATTACCCATTGTTTCGGGATCGAGGTAGTTGTCGTAATCGCTTGCAATGACCAACAGATTACGTCCCTCAAGTGATACGGAGGCCGAGCTGATGCCCATCGGGTTCAAAATCTGTTTCGGAATGCGGTATCCTAAACGGAGGCTCTGCAAACGACAATAATTCTGGTCACGCACCCACAAATCGAGCATACTGTATGTGTTGTATTCCGAATAGTGAGTATACTCATTGGCACGAGCAGCAGAATTAACCATCAGAGCAGGCAGAGTCGCATTAGTGTTTGTTGCTGTCCAACGGTTGAGAATGTCGCGGTTCGTATTCAAACCTCTGTCATAGTATGTCGGAGAATAGGAAGGCTGTACACGCACCTTCATGCCAAGGTTGAACATGAAATTCACATTCAATTGCCAATTCTTCCATTCAAAGGTATTGATGAAACCACCGGAACATTCAGGTTCTGAAGTTCCCACATAGCTATAAAGCCCACGTTGCTCTTCGGCAGACAAGGTGCTGGCACCGAAACGGTTCAGACGGAAAAACTCCGCTGCGGTCTGCTTGGTTCCGTCCTTAGCCAGGAACAGGGGATAACCTTCTTCGTCAAGTCCTGCAGTCTTGTATGCAAAGATAGCTCCCACGGGATACCCCTCACGACTGGGATAAGTGGAATTTTCAGCAACAGTCTCATTCAAGATTCTATTGGAGTTGAAACCTAAATTCAGGGTCGTATTCCATTTGAAGTTCTTGGTTGTAATGTTATTGGTATTCAACGCTATTTCCCATCCACTATTTTCCATGGAAGCCCAGTTGACAGTGGTGCTGGCAAATCCTGTTTCCAATGGCAGTTGACGCGAACTTATAAGATCTGTACTACGACGGTAGTAATAGTCTACGTTCAAACGTATACGACTTTGGAATATCTCCCAGTCAAGTCCGGCATTGACATTCTTTGTTTTCTCCCACCTCAAATTTGGGTTAGGAGCGGTCTCCGCCGAGATAACATTCTCTACATATCCAGGCAATACTGAAATCTTGTCGAATGTACCGATGAGATATGGCGACGTATTCTTGTCGATATTACCTTGCAGACCGTATGACGCACGGATTGAGAGAGCATCAATCCAGTTAACATCCTTCAGGAATTGCTCTTCTTTGGCACGCCACATTCCACTGAACGAATAGAGTGGCAGATAACGGTATTTTTTGGCAACACCGAACACATCGCTACCGTCAAAACGGATACTGCCACCGAGAGTATAACGGTAGAATAAAGTATAAGATGCCGTAGCAAACCATGAAACATAAGCGTTTTCAGTATGACCTTCTTCATACAAAGGATAACGTCTGGCAATGCTTTCGGAGGGGAATATCACGGGTTGGGTAGTCAATGTTCGATTATCATAGCCATAAGCCGTAGAAGTGACGATTTCTGTTTCTGTATGACGTATTTCTGTACCTCCCATCAACTCTATATCATGAATGTCATTCAAGCGTTGATCCCATTCCAACATAGCTTTCCATGTCCATTGGGAAGTATGCGCCTCAGTCTGCTTGTTCATTCCCCCATCAGGAAAGATTGATTTTCGCTCTCCATCTATAAGGAACGTAGCATATTCCTTTGCTTTACGCATGGCATAGCTATTGTGTCCTGCATAGCGGGTCAATGTATAGTTGTCATGTTGAAAACCAAACTGAGATGTCAGTTTCAGATGACTGTTGAATTTCAAGGCAGCATCAAACAATGCCATTACCGAACGGTCTGTACGCTCTTTCTCAGTGTTGGCACGCTCTTCGAATATATTGAAGTCGGGCACTTCCGTTTCGCGTCCTTGCACATTCTTGTCGTAGATATAGTTTCCTTCGGCATCGTAGGGTTCGAAGTAAGGATTTGCCATACGTGAATAATAAACAGGATTGGTAAAACCGCCCGAATCGGTCATGTAACTTTCCTGCTTGCGTTGATTGGCAAAGACGGATGCTCCTACTGTCAACATGCTATTCACCTTGAAATCGGTTTTTACCGTCATGTTATAACGGTTGTTCTCTACACCTTTCACAGTTCCTTGTTCAGTATAATAACCCACGGAAGCATAATAGTGTGCCCGGTCGGAACCACCGCTGAAACTGATGTTGTATTCTTGGTTGAAGACATCGCGGAAGAGGATGTCGTTCCAATCCGTATTGATGGTACGGAGCCGGTTGATACGTTGTTGGGCCTCTTTAGAAAGCGCATCCAGACCTCCAGTCTGGTATGCATTCAATTCTCCTAATTCATTCAATATATTGGCCACTCCACCTTTGTTCTCGCGATAATCATAGTCGCTGGCAAGCAAAGCAAGTTCCAAATCGACCTTTTCATTGGCATTCAACAAATTCAAACGATCGATATCGACTTTAGGATTATACGTCATTTTGGCAGAGAAGTTTACTACGGGACGTCCCTCTTTACCTTTCTTAGTCGTAATGACGATAACTCCGTTTGCTGCCCGCGCACCGTAGATAGCTGTAGCTGCAGCATCCTTCAGCACAGTGATATTTTCGATATCCGAAGGATTCAATCCTGCAATACTTGTCTGATAAATATCATCAATATCATTCAAATTCTCTATAGCAGGAATCTCATTCCCTTCCATGGGAATACCATCAAGAACCCATAGAGGCTCTTGTACTCCGTTGATAGAGGATGTACCACGGATACGTATTTTCATCGGAGCTCCAGGTGCCCCACTTGCAGCAACAGCCGAAAGACCAGCTACTTGTCCTGCCAATGCCTGATCGATATTCTTCACTGCACCGACTTTTTCTTCCGAAAGATTCACCGTTGTTACCGCAGCGGTCAGTTTACGACGATCAATCTGTTGGTAACCTGTCACAACAAATTCAGCCAAAGCCTTGTCTGCAAAATGCAATGTTATGGTATAGTTGCTGAGATTAGGCTGCAAAGGTATTTCAATTGTTTCGTACCCCATATAACTGGCAACCAACGATTTTGTACCAACAGGGACAGACAATGTGAACTTTCCATTTGCATCCGTTACTGTACCTTTATCGGTGTCGTTACCGCTCAACGTGACGGTTGCACCTGCTAATGTCTCCCCTTTGAATTCGCCGTCCATTACAACGCCAGTAATGGTTCGCTCTTGGGCGAAAGTTGTCAAGGAGCATATCAGTATAACAATGAATGTGCAAATTCTTCTCATAAATACCAAATCCTATTAGTTGTATTAACATGTATTATTTCTGCAACCCTAACGCAGTCTGGATACGCAAAATGACATCATCGTAATGCATTTGTGTACTCAAATCGCCACTCGTTAAACGGTTTTTCATCAATTTCATGATGCGTATCAATTCGCTGCGTTTCACACTCAAGGCATCACTTGTACGCGTAATCTGTGTCATGGTCATATCCAATGTACGCGAACCGCTGCTACTAATCTCCCTCTCGTCCGCCAACCTTCTGTTGATTTTCACACCTTCACTTTCCGCCGCAGCAGTAATAAGTGCATCGACAAAACTCTTCTGAAGGCTACGTTCCATCACATTCAACTTTTGTCCATTGATTGTTTTACGGAAAATGGATTGATGAAGCATATCCAACATCTCCACAGCAGTGAAGGCATTATTTCCGTTCATCCATTCGTTCTGATACATTCTCACCAAACGGTCATTGGCCAACAAATCCCAAAGGATATAGTTCTGTTGATTCTTCAACAACATGGCGGGTTCCTGTTCTGTAGTACCAAACGGAGTATTACGGAGTGGGAATATCTGGATCGAAAATGATGAGCCAAAGAGCCATTCAGGGAAGCAGAGCACCTCATCAAGCAGGAATTGAACAGCTTCGCGCTGACGTTCCTTTTCAACAAACGTATAAGCAGGCTTTTCGGGATTTCCTATCCAATCAATGGTAGGTCTATCCATATAGACACCACCGATATTGGCCATTACGTGGTAATGATAGAGATTCCATTGATAAATGACGGCCGAGTAGAGGTTAGCCGCTTCATCATAATTCTGTCCCAATTTGTTATTACGTGTCCATTCTATCAAATTAGGCATGATACGTTTCAGATTTTCAATTCCCAAGCGTGCGGATTTAACAGGGTCATCGCCCAAGTCTTCACTCAAAGCACGGGGGTCAACGGCAGAACGCTGATCTTGTGCTTCACTATATCGATACTCCTTTCCTTTGTGTTTGGATATAAACTCTGACAGCACTTGCTCTTCATCAGTGCCTGCAGGATACCAACGGTACCCCCATTCAATCGCCATCAAATCGTATGGGCCGATGTTCGGAGACATAACCTTTACATTATCTCCGGGTTGGGCCACATAGTTAAAGCGAGCATAATCCATGATACTGGCTGAAGTACCTCCCACACGTGAAGTGAAAGATGCTGACCGGAGAGAATCTGTAGGATAGGCAGCAGAAGCCATCATGTTGTGACGCAAGCCTAACGAATGCCCCACCTCATGACAGGCCACGAAGCGGACTGCATCGCCAATCAATTCAATAGGAAGTTCCAACGAACGTGCCCGTGGATCAACCGCTCCAGTCTGTACCGTTATCCATTCACTGATAAGAGACTGTACATTGTGCCACCAAATGATATCAGCTTCTAAAATCTCACCTGTACGGGGATCTATGGTTGACGGTCCCATGGCGTTGGCTTTTTCCGATGCGGCATAAGTCAACACCGAATAACGCATATCGTCACCATCCATATCCAATGTATCATGAGGAACGATAGCCTGTACGGCATTCTTGAATCCTGCCCGTTCAAAAGCCGGATTCCAATCAAGTATACCTTTTATTATATAAGGTCTGAGATGTTCGGGCACTTCATTGCCAATATAAAAACGGATGGGCTTCACAGGTTCTGTAAGTTCGCCACGCATATAGGCTGCGGTATCGCTCGGGACCAATCGCCAGCGAGTGATGTAGTTAGCATGTTCAACACGTTGCTGCAAATCATTGAATATGGTGGCGGGAGTAGAGAAGTAACCCACTCGCCAATCTTCGCGGCGACGTGCCATAGGTTCTTCTGGCAACAAATAGATAGCCGTACTGACAACTACGGTAACATTCACTTTTGACAATCCTTCTCTAACCGTTGTGGTCAGTTCCGATTGGGCGACAACACTTTGTTCATAAGTTTTTACACTGACAATACGCGACAATTCGTTCACTGGCGCTGTTCCGATATTGATATCATTGAAAACATCATTCAACACATTTTTCTTACCATTGAACAAGTCGTTCACCTTGAAAATAACAGATGCAGAATCAGGTGCTACTCCCTCAACCTTCAACGAAGCAATGACAGGATCGATATAATTATTAACAATCGAACGTGCCAAATACGAGTTCTTTGGAGCCTCTGGGGTTACACGCTGTTGGTGTATTTTTACCATCTTATTATCCTTATCCCACTCAAAGCGAATCATTTGGTTGGCATAATTGACACCTTTATTAGCGCTCGCCTCGTTCAACTCTATTGGTACCCGTTGCAGTTTATTGGATACCAAGAAAGGTTTTCCCAACAATGTTACAGGAAGTTCCAAGTAGATGGTGTCACCTTTTTGAACAACATTCATTACACCAGACAGAGACAAGGAATCACGTCCTGTCATCGTTTTGTAAGCAGAAGGAGGCTCCGGTTTTTCCTCTTCAGCCTTCTTCTTAAAAAACAGGAATCCTTTTTTAGATTTTTTCTCTTTAGAAGAGGATGTCTCAACTTTATCAGACTTTTTAGGACTTGATGAAGCAATTGTATTGCCTGAGACCAATAGTGACAGTAAACCTATTATTAAAACTCTTTTATTCATAAGGTATTGTTTGCAGTTTTCTTGTTATACTCCGAAATAAGGTGCAAAAATACAATAAAAAGGTATCATAACAAAGTTTTTTTTGTTAAAGTGAGATACTATTCTGTTATCACAGAAAAGAAAGAATGCTAATCTTTCGCATGGAAGATTAGCATTCTTTCATCAGTATGATTGGTATTTTTCCAACTTACTTCTTCTTTCCTTTCTTGGCCATATTCACCTTGCAGTCCTTAATGTTGACATTACGGGTAAGGCCTGAGATGCTTTCGCCCGCATCGGTCACACCATTGAAAGTGCAGTTGCTGACATTGATATCGTAAATATTCTCACTATCGTCCAAACCAATGAGTTGCACACCATACTTGCTACCGTTGGAGGTGACATTGTTCATCCACACATTACGCACAGTGGGTATGTATCCACGTTCGCATTCTTCACGGTTTTCATATTGAAGGTTGATGCGGAGCACTGCTTCGCGGCATACCCCCACTTCAACATTACGCACAAAGACATCTTCTATGACTCCACCACGACAAGTGCTGGTCTTGATACGGATAACGCGGTCCAAGTTAGGACTATCCATATAGCAATCTTCTACGTAAAGTCCCTTGTATCCACCTGAAATTTCGCTTCCGATGACCACACCACCATGTCCGTTCTTCATCGTACATCCACGCACAATGATATTCTCACTGGGGATGTTCCATTTGCGACCGTCGTTATTGCGTCCGCTCTTGATAGCGATACAATCATCACCCGTATTAAAAATACAGTTCTCTATAAGTACATTCTTGCACGATTCAGGATCGCAACCGTCACCATTGGGACCATCGTTCTCGATGGTGACACCACGAACAATCAGACTTTCGCACATCAGCGGATGCAGTGTCCAGAAGGGAGAATTAAGGAAAGTGACATCCTCAATAAGCACAGCTGTACAGCGATAGAGGTTAACAAATTGTGGACGCATGGCCTCTTCGGGAGTAAAGATGCGTTCGTGCATCTGTGCACCACGTTCGCCAAGTGCCAGCAAGCGCTTACGGCCACCATCTGCTTGGGTGGGTTTGCCATTATCAATTTTATAACGTCCGTTTGCCATGTACCACCAATGGTTTGCATCGCCTTGAGCATCCATAATACCCTTTCCAGTGATGGCAATGTTGGTTTCGCCGTATGCATAGATGAGTGGGCGGGCATTGTAACAATCCACTCCTTCCCAACGGGTCAATACAGGTGGGAAATATAATTTCTGATTGGTATCAAACTTGAGTACGGCATCCTTTTCGATATGAAGATTCACGTTGCTCTTCAGTGTTATAGGGCCAGTATAGAAAGTTCCTTTGGGAATAAGAACTGTACCACCACCATCCTGATTGCAACGCAGAATAGCTTCGTTGATGGCATCGTGGCAGGGGGCTTCTGGAGTATCGGGCTTGGCTCCGAAATCGACAATGTTATATACACGTGCAGGGAAAGAGGTCAGCTTGATGCTTTTCTCAATCTTCTTGGCTTCCTCGAAAGCCTTGGTAATCTCAATAGGTTCGTTGACAGATGTTTGTGCTATGCTTGAAAGTGAGAACATGGCACAAAGGAAAAATAGACTTTTCTTCATTAATAATAGAAATTAAGGTGTTTAAAATTAAAGTAGGCACGGATTACACTAAAAACTCGCGAGTTTTTAGTGTAATCCGTGCCTAAGAACTTATTGCAAGAACGAAATCAGCACACCCGCAGCTACGGCCGAACCAATCACACCACTGATATTACTAGCCATACAATAGTTGAGCACGTGATTCTTGGGATCATACTTAGTAGCAATCTCATTGGCCACACGACTGGCCATAGGCACGGCACTCAAGCCCGTAGCACCAATAAGCGGATTTATCTGCTTCTTGCTGAAGAGGTTGAACAACTTTACAAAGAAGATACCTCCAGTGATAGAAAGTGCGAAAGCAAGGAATCCACCAATCACAATACCAATGGTCTGCAGATTAAGGAAAGCTTCGGCCGTCATGGTAGCACCTACACAAAGTCCCAAGAAAATGGTAGCCGCATTCATGATGCTGTTGCTGGCGGCATCGAACAAACGACTGGTATCGCTACCGATTTCCTTAATCAAATTACCAAACATCAACATTCCAATCAATGGTACAGCTGTAGGAACAAAAAGGGCCACAACGGTAGTTACCACAATGGGGAAAAGAATCTTCAGCACGCGCAGATTCTTGATTTCAGTCTTCGAAGGATAGAGTTTCTCCTGCTCTTTCATGTTAATCATCAATTCCTTCTTGGTACAGAAAAGTTTCACTACTAAAGGTATGATTACAGGCACCAATGCCATATACGAATAGGCAGCAATGGCAATGGGGCCAAGCAGATGGGGTGCCAACTTGATGGTGGTAAAAATGGCAGTAGGACCGTCAGCACCTCCAATGATACCCAATGAACCTGCCTCCTGTGGAGTAAAACCTATAGCAATAGCTGCCAACAGCACAGCAAAGATTCCCAACTGGGCAGCAGCACCAAAAATTGAGAGACGCAAATTACGAAGCATAGGACCGAAGTCTGTCAAAGCTCCCACTCCCATAAAGATGACGGGAGGCAAGAATCCAGTCTTGATGAGCATGTAATACAGGAAGTTCATCAGACCAAGGTCATGGGCAATCTCGGGAAGTGGCATTTCCCAAATATTCTTCATCACACCGTTTACCATAATCATTCCGTCTTGATCTGCTTGCACCACACCCATATCGCCACCTGGGAAGTTGGCCAACAGCACTCCGAATGCAATGGGAACAAGCAATAACGGTTCGTAGTGTTTTTTGATACCAAGATAGAGCAGTACGAATGCTATGGCATACATGATGAGGAACGACGGATCGGCAATTATATCACCAAAAGCCGTCATTTCATAGAGCTTTACGAATATATCTTCCATAATCTTTAAGTTGACGAGTTGACGAGTTCACAAGTTGACGAGGAGGGGTGTCATACCCTTGTTGACTCGTCAACTTGTATCTTGTCAACTTACATAAATCATCCAATCTTAATTAACACATCATCTTCCGAAACAGCATCGCCCGGAGTCGCACAAATGGCAGTAATGGTTCCACCAAACTCAGCACGAATGGCATTATAGGTCTTCATGGCCTCTACATAGCAGATTACATCGCCTTCGTTCACCTTATCGCCCACCTTCAGCGGAGTTTCCTGCGCAGTCTTGGTCAGGAAGAATTTACCTTCCAATGGTGAAGTGACATCCTTACCTTCACCCACAGGAACAGCTGCCGCAGGGGTTGTTTCAATCTGTGCATCACCGTATGCTACAGTCACGCGATAAGCAGTACCATTCACGTCGACCGTCAATGTCTGTGGTTCGGTAGGTGCAGTACCCGCCTTCTTCTCCATACGGCGTTTCTCCACGTCTTCAAGGAAGTCCTGCTTGGCTTTACCACTCTTATAAGCCTCGTACTGGGCCGGGTGCATGGCATATTCGAAGAGTTCTTCGTCGTCCTGCCCCATTTCCCAACCTTTTTCTTTCATCAGTACACGGAACTTGTCGAGTGCATCGGGATAGTTGTCCTGCGGATTACCGGTGAAGAACTTACGTCCCTCCTTCTCGGCCTTCTCCTTGATTTCAGGAGCCAATTCGCCAGGGAGCAGTCCTGCCTTACCAAGGAGCATATCCCAAATGTCGTCGGCAATCATGCCCCAACGCTCCTTGCCCTTCTCCATCTGCATGACGTTCATCAAGGCAAGGTTCTTCACATATTGACTGAAAGGTGTTACCAACGGAGGATAACCCACACGCGGCCATACGTATGCAACCTCGTTGAAGAGTTTGATGAGGAGCTCGTCCTGTGTCATGAACTTCATGTTGCGCTTGGCCTTGTACTTGTTGATACTTTCGAGATTGGTCTCCAAATCAGCCATCAACGACCCCATCATGCCACCTGGAAGTCCGGGACCGATAAGGAGTGAGTTCATCAAACGGTTTTTGGGTGATATATAGAGGCCGAGGAAGTCATCCATGAACTCCTGTACCAACGAACGTACCTTCATGTAAGCCTCCATATTGATTTCGGGCACTTGGAATCCGGCATCCTTCAGCATAGCCTGCACAGTGATGACATCAGCATGTCCTGTTCCCCATGAGAGCGGTTCCATACCTACATCCACGTAGTCGCATCCTGCCTCGCAAACCTCCAGGATTGAAGCCATACTAAAGCCCGGCCCTGCGTGAGAGTGATACTGAACAGGTATATCCTTGATGGCCTTGATACCAGCCACAATCTTACCCAATGATACGGGACGACCGATACCGGCCATATCCTTGATACAGATTTCATCAGCGCCCAGCTCAATAAGTTGTTTGGCCATGTTCACATAATACTCTACAGTATGGATGGGGGAGTGTGTGATACTGAGGGCACATTGTGAAATCATGCCAGCAGCCTTGGAGTATTCAATGGAGGGGGCGATGTTGCGGATATCGTTCAATCCGCAGAAAGTACGTGTAATGTCTGTTCCCTGAGCCTTCTTTACTTTATAGAACAATTTACGCACGTCGGCCGGCACAGGACTCATACGCAATCCGTTCAAGGCACGGTCCAACATGTGGGTCTGAATGCCTGCTTCGTGGAAAGGTTTTGTCCATTGACGCACAGCATTATTGGGGTTTTCACCAAAGAGCAGGTTCACCTGCTCGAACCCACCACCGTTGGTTTCTACTCGGGCAAAACAGCCCATCTCTATAATGGCCGGAGCCACCTTCATCAATTGGTCTACGCGAGGCACATACTTTCCTGCACTCTGCCACATATCACGAAAGACCAAACTGAATTTTACTTCTTTCTTCATGTATATTTTCTTTAATATTTTTCTATTTTACAAGTCATTAGTGGCTTATCACTGTCAGATTTTCTCTACCTTCATAACCTTGCCCTTGCCACCGGTCACGATATTCACCGCACCAGTAATGGCAGCCATGGTATTGGGGTCTATCACTGTAGGCGCTGAAGCTGTTGCAGTAGCTTTCTTTACGGCTACCTCCTCGGGTGCCACCTTGTTGACAATGGCAATAAGGAGTTTGCTCAGATAGATTACAATAAGCAATATTGAGAACACGGTAATCATGCCCACAGCCATCAGCATCAATCCTAAACTTAAATTTTCCATAGATGTCTATTATATATAATAATGTATAGTTGATTCTAAATATAACGTTCCAAAAACTTTTGGCCGAATTTCGCACAAAAGTACAACTTTTTGGTTAAATGTGCGCGTACACCTTTCCCAAAAAATATTAAAAAAGAACATAATGGTTACTTATTGTATATTTATTCAACTTACACAAGTAGAATTTCATACGAACTCAGGCATTCTCTCCCATCTTCGGACAAAGCACTCAACAAAATACTATCGGAGAAACAATATTTCGTAATGTATTCACCACCGACCATCCTGCAATTTCTGCTGTGGCGCTATACACATCGATAACTGCATGAACTTGTTCGTTCTTTATTTCCACTCTTTGAGTGTCGCCCACAAAACCTGGAGTAGACCGCATCGTAACCTGCATGTTCTGTGGCCCGACAGATGCACGCGATGCAGCTACCGTGACATTCACTTTAGTCGGGAATTGGGCAATCGCCTCGGTTGCCGTTCCTTGAAAGACTGTACGTTGTTCTGTCTGCAAGGAGTCGTCATACACAGGAGTCCCTTTCAAGGCATTCGGTCCTTTTTCGTTGAAGAAACGAGCCGTAGCTCCTCCCATCAACGTTGCTGTCTGAAGAACATCAAACCCTCCTGTTGCACCTGAAACAATGTAGACATGTGCATTCCTTTCGCGAGCCACCTGCATCACCTCTGCATAAAAGGCATCATCAGCAAAGGCCCCTATAGAAAGGGTGACAATCGATGTTCCTTGATGCAAGGCCGGCAAAGCCAATTCGCGCATAGCAGCAGGCGAAGCGGCTTCAACAAGATAATCGGGCTGCAAGGCCAACAAATCCTCCACACTCTCACACACACAGCAACCTTTTACACGAGCAGCCAAAGCCACAGCCTTAACCTTCGTTCGGGAATAGACTCCCACCAATTCATATTCACTCAACAAACCTTTTTGCAAGGCATTGACGACTATACTGCCCAGTTTTCCACAACCTACAATAACCAATTTCTTCATATTATTCTGTATTTTTGCGCTCAAAGATATAAAATAAACCATAAACCGTGAAATTCTTTGGCAATGTTTCGACTTACTTGGGTTATTTATCCTAATTTTGCAGCATAAAACTGTAAACAAGAAGAGACATGAACTCACTCAGAGAATACCTTACGCAATGGCTGAGCCACGTGGGGATTGAACAGGAAGGAATCTCCCTGATACAGCAAGCAGCCATCATTGCGCTCATTGTGATACTGGCATGGGTGGCAGATTTCGTATGCCGACGCATTGTAGTGCCCTCCATCAAAAGGGTGGTAAGCAAGACACAAACCACGTGGGACGACTACCTGCTGAACGAGCGTGTACTGGACGACATGTGCCACATCATCCCTGCCATAGTGGCCTATCTGCTGTTGCCATTGGCCTTTTCCAACACTCCGTTGCTGCAGTCGTTTTTAATTAAAGCCAGCGAAATTTACATCATCGTCACTACGCTGCGCTTGGTATTCAGTTTTGCCAACTCGCTGCACGAACTGAGCAACGAACGGGAGAAGACCAAGAACCGCCCCTTGAAGGGGGTATTCCAAATGATTAAGATTCTGGCTGTGTCGTTAGGAATTATCTTTATCTTCAGCATCCTGTTGGACAAGTCACCCACCGACCTGTTGGTAGGCTTGGGAGCTGCCGCCACCGTGCTGATGTTGGTGTTCAAGGACACTATTGTCGGACTGGTGGCCGGTGTGCAACTCTCAGCCAACGACATGTTGCGCCCCGGTGACTGGATAACCATGCCCAAATACGGTGCCGACGGTGTTGTTTTTGAGGTAAACCTTACTACTGTAAAGGTGCGCAATTGGGACAACACCACCGTAACAGTACCCCCCTACACCTTGGTAAGTGATTCGTTCCAGAACTGGCGGGGCATGTTCGAAAGTGGAGGCCGACGCATCAAGCGCTCGATAAACATCGACATGACGAGTGTACGCTTCTGCACGACTTCTGAAATAGAACTATACAGACAGAAAGGTATCATAAACGATGATGACACCATTGAAGAACTGACCAACATCACTCTGTTGCGCAGAAGTTTAATGAAATACTTGAACAGTAACCCCAAAGTAAACCAAGACCTGATGGTGATGGTTCGCCAACTGCAACCCACTCCACACGGAATGCCATTGGAACTCTATTTCTTCTCGGCAGACAAGCAATGGGTGGCGTATGAGACTCTACAAGCCGATGTCTTCGACTACGTGATGGCGCTTGTCCCCAGTTTCGGATTGAAGGTATTCCAAAGCCCGATGGGAGAAGACTTGAGGGGAATTAAGAATTAAAAATTAAAAGCAAAATGATTGCTTTACAAGAAATAAAGACGGAGCACAAGTCATATCATTTTGTGGAAGAGTTATTGCACACGGCTTTTCCCGAGAACGAACGGCGAGATGATGACATGCAGCGATGGAATACGGACAACGAAGAACAATTCCATTGCCTGTTGGTATCAGACGAGGGAAACCCTGTGGGGCTGCTTACATACTGGGACTTTAATACCTTTATATATATAGAGCACTTGGCCATAGACCATATTCTACGCAATAAAGGATATGGCAACGAGGTATTACACACTTTCTTCAAGACACATGCTCCGAAGCATATCGTGTTGGAGGTGGAGCACCCCACCGATGAAACAAGCCGACGACGCATCGGATTCTATGAGCGCAACGGCCTTATTCTATGGAAATGCGACTACCAACAACCGCCCTATCGAAGCAGCGACGAATGGTTCCCCATGTATCTGATGGCAACCCCTTCCCTCTCCTTCGAGGAAGACTACACGCACATCCGCGCAACCATTTACCACGAGGTGTATAAGCAATTTAAGAAAGGACTCAAGGCTGTGTTACCCCTTCAATAAACTGGTCCATAAAAATGTTTTCGCCATCGAATGTGGCGTATGAGAAGCTGTTTATCCAATCACCCAAGATAAGGATACGGCTGTCGCGGGTAAGCATCAAATCCAGTTCGATGTGGCGATGACCGAAAATAAAATAATTGATTTCGGGATAATCTTTCAGATAATCCTTGGCATAAAGTACCAGCCCCTCTTTGTCTTCACCTTGGTAAGGAGGTTCCTTACCATCAATCCGTTTCAGACGGCTATGCTTGGCCCACTCCAATCCGAAATCGACACTCCAACGCGGGTGCAACATAGAGAACAGGCGTTGCAACGTTTCGCTGTGGAAGATAGTCTGTATCAGACGAACCTTCCAATGACGGTCGGCATAGTCCAATCCATCACCGTGCGCCATATAGAACACCTTCCCTCCTATTTCGCAAGTCTGCGGTTCGCGATGCAGAATCACACCACACTCCTTCTCCAAGTAGTCGCCGCACCACATATCGTGGTTCCCTACAAAGTAGTGAACCTCTACGCCCATATCGGTCAGTTCGGATATTTTTCCTAAAAAGCGGGTATAGCCTTTGGGAACAACGAGTTTGAACTCGTACCAGAAGTCGAACATGTCGCCCAACAGGTAGATGGCCTCGGCCTTGTGCTTGATGCTATCGAGGAAATTCACCAAACGCCGTTCATGCGTACGGCTATGTTCGATGGCACGCGACCCCAAGTGGGCATCGGAAAGGAAATAGATATTCTTCATATATATAATAAGGTATAGGGATTAGAGAAAACCCAATTCCAATTTTGCTTCTTCACTCATCATGTCCTTGTCCCATTCGGGTTCAAAGACCAGATTGACATTGGCCGTATTCACTCCTTCCACCGACTCGACCTTTTGGCGGACATCCTCCATAATGAAGTCTGCCGCCGGACAATTGGGAGCCGTCAGTGTCATGTCAATCTGTACAATTCCGTTTTCCTCCACCTCAATCCTGTATATCAGTCCCAAGTCGTAGACATTGACAGGGATTTCGGGGTCAAACACCGTCTTCAACATCTCAATGATGCGCTCTTCTATTGCGAATTTCTCCGTACTCATTTCCTTATTCTTGTTAATAATGAAAGCAAAGATACAACAAAGTCGAAAATAAGCACTGCCAACCGACGTTTTTTTTTTACCTTTGCGCCAAATAGCAGTATAAACAACGAAATTAACCCAATAAAAAGGAATGAAACGACTCAATTTCCTACTTATCCTCTCCCTTTTTGCTTGCACAATGGGTGCACAGCCTGCCGTGTTTTTTAACCGAACCGAAGCTGACCTTGGCACACTTTTGTGGAAAGAGCCCGGCACGGCGACCTTCTCCATAGCCAATCGGGGAGACAAACCTTTGCTCATCTCTTACGTGGAGACAGACTGCGGTTGCACCAGAGCCTTATGGACCGACACTCCTATCAAACCAGGAGAAAGTGGTGAAGTGTCCGCCACATTTGATGCCGGACAGTTAGGACGTTTCCAAAAGATGGTCGCCGTATATACCAATGCAGACGAAGCCCCCTATTACTTGACCCTACGCGGCCATGTGGTAAGCAAACCCGAAAGCCACAACGATACACATCCCTATCAAATCGGAAACATCTGTTTGAACCGTAACACGATTGACTTTGCAGATGCCTACAAAGGCGACCGCCCTACGATTGAAATCGGTATCATCAACACCGGCGATGCACCTTATACCCCCGTACTGATGCATCTGCCTCCCTATATCAGCATGAAGGCAGTACCCGCCACTTTACCCCGTAAGAAGAGCGGAATACTGCAACTCACTTTAGAGACAGACAAACTGCCCCACTTAGGATTGACACAGACTTCTGTATACCTTTCACGTTACATGGGCGACAAGGTGTCTACGGAAAACGAAATCGCTGTGTCGGCCACCCTATTGCCCGACTTGCTGAACCTAAGTGCCGACGAGCGTGCCCAGGCCCCCAAGGTGGAGTTCTCGGCTACAGATATTGAGTTCGGCCCCTTCGGAAGCAAGAAACAGTTCTCCAAGACCCTCACATTGAGCAACACAGGCAAGTCGCCCCTACAGATACAGGAACTACAGGTGTCGGATCCTGCATTAAGTGTAGCCCTAAAGAAGACGGTGTTGGCCCCGGGCGAACATACCAAATTGAAAGTAACCGCCACGGCCAAATATCTGAAAAAGGAAAAGGTGGATGCCTGTGTGATGCTTATCACCAACGACCCCACCAATCCCAAAGTGGAAATCAACGTACCGTTGCGTCAATAACAATTCTACATTAGCATTATGGAACATCCCGAAAACAGTGAAGAATACAAAGGATTGACTGTAAACAAAGGTATTGAACAGCCTTCGACCATCAATCCCTACCGCAAGTTCCAACGCAAGCCCAAGCGCCAACAACTGAGCGCAGGCGACTACGTGGAAGGAATCCTGCAGGGGAACACTACCCTGCTGAGCCAAGCCGTCACCTTGGTAGAAAGCACTTTGCCTGAGCACCAAGCCATCGCACAAGAGATAATCGAAAAATGCCTGCCCCATGCCGGACGCTCCGTGCGTATTGGCATCAGCGGTGTGCCCGGTGCAGGAAAAAGTACCTCCATCGATGCATTCGGCCTGCATGTGTTGGAACGTGGAGGCAAATTGGGCGTGCTTGCCATCGACCCCAGTAGTGAACGCAGCAAGGGCAGCATTCTGGGCGACAAGACCCGCATGGAAAAGTTGAGCGTACATCCCGACTCCTTTATCCGTCCCAGTCCTTCGGCCGGTTCGTTGGGTGGAGTGGCACGCAAGACACGCGAGACCATCATCCTTTGCGAAGCTGCCGGATACGACAAGATATTTGTTGAAACCGTGGGTGTGGGACAGAGTGAGACGGCCGTGCACTCTATGGTAGACTTTTTCCTGCTTATCCAATTGGCAGGCACGGGCGATGAGTTGCAGGGAATCAAGCGCGGTATCATGGAAATGGCCGACGGCATTGTCATCAACAAGGCCGATGGCAGCAACTTAGAGAAAGCCAAGTTGGCCGCAGCCCACTTCCGCAATGCCCTTCACCTGTTCCCTGCTCCGGAGAGTGGATGGACACCGCGCGTACTTACCTATTCGGGATTCTATGGATTGGGTATCAAGGAGATTTGGGATATGATTTATGAGTACATGGACTTCGTGAAGGCCAACGGCTACTTCCAATACCGCCGCAACGAACAGGCCAAATATTGGATGTACGAAAGTATCAACGAACAGCTCCGCAACAGTTTCTATAACAACCCCACTATTGCCGACATGCTACAGACAAAGGAGAACGAAGTGCTCGGCGGCACTGTCACCTCCTTCACAGCAGCACACCAGTTGCTGAGTACTTACTTCAAAACAAAGCAATAATTGATAGCAGGATACAGAGACACGGAGACACAGAGTTTTAGTTCAAGGTTCAAAACAGTCCGCATAGCTTTAAACCTTGAACTTTGAACTTAGAGTTTAATCTCTGTGTCTCTGTGTTCTATAAAAAGCATTATTCGTACATTTTTCTCTCCTCTTTACATCTTTTAACGGAAAAGATTAGTTATATAACGAAAAGTTTTAGTTTCTTTGCAGCGTAATATTAGTTTAAACCCATAAAACGCAAAGAAAATGAAGAGACTAAGTCCGAAAGAAGAGGTGATAATGAACCTGTTGTGGGAACATGGTCCCCTATTTGTGAAGGAGATGCTGAATTTCTACGACGACCCGAAGCCACACTTCAACACAGTATCAACCTTCGTTCGTCAATTGGAGGAAGAGGGATTCATCGGCCACCGCGCCTTTGGTGTATCCTACCAATATTATCCGCTCATCAGCCGCGAAGAGTACCACAAGCACACCGTGCGCGGTATCATCAGCAAATACTTCAACAACTCTTACATGGGGCTCGTCTCTGCCTTGGTCAAAGAAGAGGAGATTTCCCTCGACGAACTGAAGGAATTGATTCGTCAGGTGGAGGAAAACGGGAAGTAAAGAAGGCCAATTAGCCCCATTAGCCCTATAAGACTAATTTGACTAATAAGTCCAATAAGCCTAATAAAAAAAATCACTAACCAAGAAACAGCCCACTATGCTAACCTTTTTCCTATACCTGATGAAGTCGGTGCTCTGCCTGGCACTGTTCTACCCCTTCTACATGGTACTGCTCAGCCGCGAGACGTTCCATCGGTTCAACCGCATGGCACTTATCAGCATCTTAGTGGCATCGGTAGTCATCCCTACCTGCCGCATCACCACCGAAGAGCCGCTGTTGCTGACCCAACTCTACCAGCGATGGGAGAATTGGCTGACGGGACAAGATACAGAAACCGTAGCTGTTGCCTATGTGGATTGGGCAGAGATGGAGATGACCGCTATGCCAATCGCAGAAGAAGAAGTACTGACACCGGCATCCACCTTTTCGCTCCTCGACTTCCTCAGCACCCATTGGAGCGACCTCCTGTTTATGCTCTACGTAGGAGGCATCCTGTTCCTGTTGGGCCGTCATGTGGTGTCTATATTCCGTCTGTTTGCCTTGCTCAGACAGGGAAAGTTACAACGCCTCGACGATGGCACGCGCCTCTATCTGCATAACAGAAGCGACATTGCCCCGTTCAGTTGGATGAAGTATATCGTCATCTCCGAGGCTGACTATCGCGAAAACGGCCGCCAGATAGTGGCACACGAGCAGGCACACATCAGCAACGGCCATTCGTGGGATCTCCTGCTTGTCGAGGTCTGCCTGTTGGCACAGTGGTTCAACCCCGCAGCATGGCTTATCCGTCAGGAGTTGCAGAATATCCACGAGTACGAGGCCGACGACACCGTACTGCGCCGCGGTATCAATGCCAAGGAATACCAATTATTGATTATAAAAAAGGCTGTCGGCGCAAGGCTCTACTCTCTTGCCAACAGCCTTAACCATAGTTCTTTGAAGAAACGTTTAACTATGATGATGAAAAGAAAATCAAACCCATGGGCACGGTTGAAGTACCTCTATGTACTCCCGTTGGCCGCTATCTCAATGGTAGCATTCGCCCACACTGAAGCCGCGAATAACAGTAACGGCATTTCAGAGGCCAAAGGTACGGAAGTTTTGGCAAATAACCAAATTCCCGGTGTAAAATCTTCAGAAAATGAGAAAGTCCTGATTGTGGTGGACGGCAAACTGACCATTCAGGAAACCGGACCGATAGATTGGACGAATGAAGACCTTGCCAAGCACATCGGTGTCACTCCCGAAGAGATTGCCCAGATAGAGGTGATAAAGAAACCTGAAATACTGGCGCAGTGGAATATTCCCGGAGCAACTGGAGCCATACTTGTCACCACCAAGAAGGGAAAAGCAACTGATGAGAACCCTGTAGTCGTAGTGCATGTGAACGATAAAGGCGAATACTCGTATGGCTATAAGGGCGAGACCATGGAGGAAGCTTCACTAGAGCGCATAACCAACTTCATCGAAGCCGTTCAATTGGATAGAATTGACAAACAGAAAGAAGGCCCCCTCCTCAGAGTATCGTTGAGCGTAGACAAGAATGCCCCGGCAGAGAGCGTTGAGAAATTGAAAGTCGCAATTCGCGAATCCCACATTTCAAAGCTTGAGTACAATATGGCAAGCGAACAGAAGGAAGCCCTCATCGACTACTTGAAACTGAACGGCCAACCCCGATTGAACGAAGAGAGCAACGCCATTGAATGGGGTAGCGCCGAAGAAGTCTTCATGGTGGTAGAAAACATGCCCGAGTTCCCCGGTGGCAATACCGAACTGATGAAGTTCCTTGCCAAGAATATCAACTATCCTGCGGAAGCCCAACAGAAGGGCGAGCAGGGACGAGTGATAGTACAGTTCGTTGTGGGCAAGGACGGCAAGTTGAGCGACATTAAAATAATGAAAAGCATTTCGCCCGCCTTGGATGCCGAAGCCATCCGTGTAGTCAAAGCTATGCCTGACTGGAAACCCGGCACTCAGCGCGGACAGGCGGTGAATGTGAAGTTCAATATCCCTATTTTTTTCAGATTAGATGGAGCAAAAGGAAATGAAGGAGAAGAAGAAAGCGACATCCGTGTAGTAGGATATAATAAGGAAAACATAAAGGCCGTATATTCAGAACCCCGCGAAGAAGTCTCTGCAAGCACTTCTGACGACGAAGTGTTCCAAGTAGTAGAGAATATGCCCGAGTTCCCCGGTGGCACAGCTGAACTGATGAAGTTCCTTGCCATGAACATCAAGTATCCTGTAGAAGCACAAAAAGAAAATGTGCAAGGCCGTGTCGTCGTGCAGTTCGTTGTCAGCAAGACTGGTAAGATAATCGACCCCACCATCGCACGCAGCGTATCGCCCGAACTGGATGCCGAAGCCATCCGTGTAGTCAACGCCATGCCCCTTTGGACTCCCGGCGAGCAGAAAGGTGAACCCGTAAACGTGAAGTTCACGCTGCCCATCCTATTCCGATTGACCGACAATAAAAAATAAAGTAACGTACTAATAATAAAGAAATGGGGAATGCCAAGGAGTACACATCGTTGTTCTCCTTGGCATTTTTCGTATATTCCACAGAATCTTGGGTCAGTCCGAAAACCCGGTTGCAAATGATGATGTCTCTGTATATAACTTGGTTTATATACAACTGATTTTTCGGACTGTCCCAGAATCTTTCAGCTGCAAGCTGCAAATCCTTGAGTAACAGGCTGTCTTTTTGTAGAAAAGGTTGACTCCCAAGATTCAACCTAATGCAAGGAAATAAAAAGCGAATTAATCGTAGTTATTCAGAGAAGAATGCTCTATTGCATGACTTATTGGAAGATTACTACTTGAATCATTTAAATT
>JAFWYQ010000110.1 GCA_017517605.1 Bacteroidaceae bacterium | reverse complement strand
GGTGTCATCAAGGGCAATGGCACTTTGGTAAAGAGCGGTAACGGACAACTGAACCTCAATGCTGCCAACTCCTTCACTGGAGGCATTGTGTTACAGAACGGAACATTGGCACAAGGCGCTTGGGATGCCACCCTCGGCAAATCAGGCTCAGCCATCACTGTAGCGAACGGCACCCTCACCATCTTCAACAACAACAGTACCTCTGCAGTGCCCAACTTCAACTACAATGTCACTGTTCCTGAATCGGGCAAACTGACATTGAATGCCGGACAGCGATGCAAAATCAGCGGTAGCTTTCACGGCAATGGAAGCATTACCCTTACCATCCCCTATGTACGTACCGATATGGCAGCCAATTGGAGCAACTTCAACGGTTCGCTCACCGTTACCGGCCGCGATTTCCGTCTGAACCAAGCTACCGACTTCAAGGGAACAGCCCTCACTTTGGGCGACGAGGTCAACATGGGTCACTACAAGAGTGGAAGTGGCACCACCCTCTCGCAAACCACCAGCATAGGTTCATTGGCAGCAACATCCACCACAGCCACAGTGGCCAATGGCACCTACAACGTAGGCTATAACAACCAGAACACCACCTTTGCAGGTAAACTGGCCTGCACCATCCACAAATACGGTACAGGCAACTGGACACTCACCGGCACAGACAACACCGCCACTGTCACCATCCACCAGGGAGCCATCCTTGCCAACAACAGCAGCGGCACTGTCGCCACCAGCATCACAGTCATGGACGGTGCAGCACTGTATGGAAAGGGTCATGTCAAGAATGTATCATTGAAGAAGGGCTGTAAGCTGATGGCCGGCCAGGCCACCTACCTGAACGGAACACTCACCATCAACGGTACACTCACTTCCGAGGGAGGAGCCACCGTACTGTTGAAAATCAACAAGGTTGATAACGACAAGCTCCACCTGGGTGGAACAGCCGCCTTTGGCAAGGACACGTTGGAAATTGCCGTCATCAACCGCACCATCATGGCAGGCGAAGAGTTCCAACTGTTTCAGATTGACAAAACCCTCACACACAGTTTCATCATCAAAGGCACACCGGGCGAAGGATTGATGTGGGACACTACCGACCTGGCCACTACCGGTATTATCCGTGCCGTATCAGCCGACGGCATCCATGCCATTGGCGAAGGCAGTGTAACGGTCTATCCACAGATTGTCACCACCCAATGCCACATCGATGCCTCACGTGCCTGCACAGGAACCATAACCCTGCAACTCACCGACACCAATGGACGCATCATCGATGTCACTGGGTTCGATGCCGCCCACATCCACCCCCTGGATATGAGCAACTATCCCGCCGGACTCTACTTCATCCGCCTGAGTAATAACGGCGAAAGCAAAGTTATGAGGGTAATGAAGGTGAAATAACAAAAATAAAAGGAGTGTGCCAGAATTTTGACACACTCCTTTTTTATATTTTACTTTTTTCTTCTTTGTGTCTGTCCTTCCACATTTGCAATGTGGAAGTTTTTGATATAAGCATTTCCAATGCGCTTATATACCTGTTTTTATAATAAGGAATTTCTTTATCGCATCACAGATGCTTATACATATACCTTCGCGTTGCAAACGCGAAGGGACGGAGCACTTCAACGTCGCTTCGCGAAATTGTTTGCGTTTTTATTCCCTAAAAAAGTTCCGAGTGACTTCCTAATCTGACCACTTTTATTGTCTGAGATGTTTCATCGATCCATATCAAGAGGAAATCCCCATCAATATGACACTCCCAACACCCTTTATAATTGCCAACCAGTTTATGCAATTTATACCTTTCAGGAAGTTCTATTTCGTTTTCGAGCATACGAAATACTTCCAACAACTTCTCTACCTTCGCCTTGTCATTGCGATACTTTTTGAAATCCTTCTTAAACTGACTGCTATACTTAATGGTTTTCATTTAAGAATCGAATTTACAAAAGCATCATAACTACTGGTATCAATTATCCCTGCGGCGTCTTGAGTTCGTGCCTCCTTAATGGCAGCCATCGTCACAGGATTACCAGCCTTCAGCTTTTTCTCCTGTTCAATACGCCATCCCATCTTCTTCACCAGTTCCTTGAAAAACTTCATATCAGTAACAGGTAAGGACACGTTAATATTCTGAGTTGCAACTTCCATAACCTTTATCTATTATAAATCTTATGCAAAGGAACAAATTATTTTATGTACCACCTAACAATTACAAGTTTTTAACAAAAAAAGCACGACCACAACAGCCGTGCTTTTTTATTATTTCTAAACGCTTCAACCTCTCAACCCTTCAACGCAACGCAGTTGCACATCAACCGTAGCTCCGCTGCCTTTCAACCGTTGCGCAGCAACACTTCAACGTCGCTCCGCGACCATCAACCGCGGCAAAGCCGCATTTCAACCGCCGAAGGCATCTCAACGCAGCTACTTGTCCAACTCCTCATACTTCGAGTGTTGGCTCTTGAACTCCGGGACAATCTCCTTCATGATGCGTACAATCTCCATATCATCGTATCGGAAACTGGCTTCGTGGAGGCGGATTTCATTTTGCAGAACCTCCTCGTAGTCATATTCACGCACAGCAGCAATCTTGATTTTGGGATTGTAGGTCGGTTTGGTAAACTCGGCATCGTTCAGCACCTCTTCGTACAGTTTTTCGCCATCGCGCAGGCCGGTGAATTTGATTTCGATATTCTGTGCACCGCTCAAGCTAATCATGCGCTGCGCCAAGTCTACGATACGCACCGGCTTACCCATATCGAACACATAGATTTCACCACCCTGCCCCATCGTACCGGCTTCGAGCACCAACTTACAGGCCTCCGGTATCAGCATGAAGAAGCGGATGATGTCTGGGTGTGTCACCGTAATGGGTCCACCGTTCTTTATCTGTTCCTTGAAGAGCGGAATCACCGAACCGTTGCTGCCCAACACATTACCGAAGCGTGTCGTCACAAAGCGGGTCTCGCCCTGCACCTTACCCTCCTTGATGGCCTTGTCCAGACTCTGCACATAGATTTCGCAGATGCGTTTGCTGCATCCCATCACGTTGGTCGGGTTCACCGCCTTGTCGGTGCTCACCATCACAAACTTCTTGGTGCCATATTTCACTGCCAGGTCAGCCATCACACGGGTACCGTATACATTGTTCTGTATGCTCTCGCTCGGATTGTCCTCCATCATCGGCACATGCTTGTAGGCTGCTGCATGGAATACATAGTCGGGGTTGTGTGTCTTGAATATGTCCTCCATACGTGTAGGGTTGCTGATGCTTGCCATCAACGTATGCGCCTTCACCTCGGGCCATCTCTTGGCCAGCTCCAACCGCATGTCGTGCAACGGAGTCTCTGCTTGGTCCACCAGAATCAGTTCAGCAGGGTGATAGACGGCAATCTGTCGCACCATCTCGCTACCGATACTTCCAGCCGCACCGGTAATAAGGATACGTTTGTCGGTCAGCAGTGCTCCCACTTTGTTCATATCAATCTCTATCTTGTCGCGTGGCAGCAAGTCCTCAATGTCAACCTCTTTCAAGTGGGTATAGGCCAAATCGCTCTTGCCATCCCATTCAATGGCAGGAGGCATCATGTGTATGCGTATGCCGGCACTTATCAGTTGGTTTACCAGCTCCTCCTGACGGCGGAACTCCTCGCTGAAGAGCGGCGACACCATCAGTACATTGGCTCTGCGTCTCATCATCGTCTCGGCCAGTTCCTCGTTGGGTGCATACACCTTCACACCCATCATCCATTTGCCGATGTTGTAGGGGTCGTGTGCCACAAAACCGTCCACAATGTATTTTGATTTCTCCTGACTGCGGATGCTCTTGGCCAAGCTGATACCACCGTGTTTCACACCGTAGATGAAGACACGTTGGGCGCGTTCGGAATAATAGGCCATGTCGAACAGGTACTTCACCACCACGCGCAGCAGCCACATCAGCACGGTCGAGATAAAGAATATCAGCAACAGACCCGATATAGTGAATGTCTCTTGCACCAGGTTCCAGGGCAGAACGAGTTTCAAGCACACCGTCAGGATGAAACCCACCAATGTGGCCTCGCCCACTCGCAGCAAGTCGATAAACGACGAGTAGCGCACCACACCCGAATAGGTGTGGAATGCACGGAATCCCACAATGTAGCAGGGAATATAGACCAATCCCAACAGACACAATGTCCGCCAGTTGTTTATCGCATTGATTGTGCCGTAATCAAAGGTATACACCCATACGGTGGCGACAAACAGCATCAGACAGTCGAGCAACAGAATGCCCCAGTAAGGCAATGCCTTGTTAGTGAAGTACCACTTGGATATATTTTTGATAAGTCCCATTCCTTCAATTAATTATAAGTCGTCTCTTTGAATTATTCTGTTTTCTAACCTGCAAAGATAATACATATAGTGAAAATAGAGAAGAAAATTCTTGATTAATTTTTCTTGGAATAATTATTCTCGTCCACTAAACATGTATAATTTCCAATCATGGTACATTTAAAGGTGGCAAATTATCAGTTGAAAGGTGCGTTCCGCTACCATGTCATCTATGACACCTATTCCGTAGAATCTCTATCACGCGCGCGAGGTAAATTTACTCAAAAATTTGCGAAGGAGTTATAGGAGTTAAAGGAGTTATCGGCTCTTCGAGCCTAGGAGTTAGAGCCAATAGTTTAGCAAATTATGTGAGCAACGCATTTGGCTTTTTTTCGCTCCGCTCAAGGAAACTTCTCCTTTAACTCCTGATAGTTGAGCTTGCGAAACTTAAATTATACTATAAGAAGTTGAAGAATCAGGTGTCATACCCGTCATGACTACTCGAAACGACTCTTTGCGAATCGAGGAGCAAAGCATGGAGCAAACCATCCATAAAACGATGACGCACATCGTCATTTTTGAATTTTGGATGCGTAAGCAACTTCAGCAACACATTGACAAACTGCGAGAGAGTCACCTCCTCTCCACGTTTCACTTTCCAAAAGTGCGGACACTTAGATGGGCGGCACGTGCAAAATCTCTCGTACCGAATCCCTTCTGTTCGTTCATTCTCTCCAATCGTTCCATTTCAAGGAACAAGCCCACTTCAAGGTGCGGAAATAATTCTTTTTTCATACATTAATTCATATTTAGCAAAACGCCTCGTAACAATTCAGCGAAACAAATTATTTAGAACACAGAGGCACGGAGACACAGAGATTATTTATTTGTCTCCTGTAAAGTAAAAAACACTGTGTTTTTGTGTTTCTGTGTTCTGAATAAAAATCGTAGCTTGTAACTTGTAGCTTGAAAAATCGCTGAATAGTTACTATACCTCTTTACTGTCTTAATGAAAGTTAATAATGTTAATTTCTTGCTCCATTGTTGCCCACATGTGAGCAACAGGGATTTTGGTCATCTAAACGACAATCCCTTATTTTGCAAACGGAATTACAATAAAATTATTGTACAATGGAAAAAATTATTATCAGCCTATTTAAAGGCTATGCCGACAAACAGCCGGTGGAAACCACTCTCGATGCAGTGGTAGAATTGATACGTTCGGACGAGACCATCAAACTGCGTACCGAAAAGTTTCGTCACCTCACTTCACAAGGCGACAACCATCATGCAGCCCGCGAAAAGAGCGGGACCCCCTGCTTTGCCGTTGCTGTACAGTTTAGAGATGGTAAACAAAAATGTAACATCAGTGGATGGACAGGACTCTGTCTGGCCGATTTCGACCACATTCCAGCTGAACAGTTACCATCATTTTGCCAGCGCGTAATGGCCGATCCGCACACTCTCCTCTCCTACGTGACCATCAGTGGAAAGGGGCTGCGTATTCTCTATCACGCAACTCTTCCCGAAGGGAATACCGAACAACTGGTCAAGCACCATGCCCGTTTGTTTGACCAAGGCAACCGATATTATGAAATGCTGTTAGGAATCCAGGCCGACCGCCAATGCAAGAATGTGACACGCTTGAGCGGACTGGCACACGACAGCCAAGCCTATTATAATCCACATGCCCAACCGTTGGTCGTTACACACTTCAAGCAGGTCACGATGATTATTGAAAAGGAGTTAAAACAACAAGGAGCCGTGTACGAATCCGGACGGCACAACGACTACATCATGCGCACCGGTTACCTGATGAACCAATATGGAGTGCCCGAGAACGAGGCTGTAGAATGGGCCGTTAACCACTTTTCAGACTACAACGGCGATGTGGCGGCTATTTTTCACTCTTGCTATCAACACGCCGATGAACACGGAATAAAAAAAGTCTCTTACAAAGAGAATAAAAGTCAGTTCCGTTGGGCTACAGTGAAGGAGATAGAAGAGTTTCTGAGCCACTATGGAGAGTTTCGTCACAACGAGATTACCGGAAAGACAGAAATGAAGATTGCCCCTGCGTTACAAATTGATACGCTAACAGAATTACCCAAAGACAATGCAGCCGAATACAGTGAGATTGACGACCGTTGCGTCAACACCTTGTGGTTACGCCTCTGTAAGGAGGTACGGGCAGCTCGCATCCAGGATCTTCGCAATGTATTGGCCTCCGATTTCGTTCCTCGTTACAATCCGTTTAAAAGCTATTTCGACGAACTTCCACCGTGGGACGGCGTGACAGACTATATCGGTCAACTGGCCGCTACGGTCGATGTGGTTGACAACGATCACCCTACCCCTGCAGCACAGGCCCGTGATCCGGAGTCATCGATGATACTCTTCGATTGGGCACTACGTAAATGGATAGTTGCCATGGTGGCTTCGCTGCTTGACCACCGCGTAATCAACCACGAAATACTGGTTCTGATTGGTCCACAGGGAAGCTACAAGACCACCTGGCTGAACCGCCTATTGCCTCCCCCACTCCAACGCTACTTCTTTACCAAATCCAACAACCACCACATTGGCAAGGACGACATGTTCACTCTCACTGAATTTGCCATTATCTGCTTGGAAGAGATTGAGGAACTGAAACCATCCGAACTGAATCAATTGAAAGCCATTGTCACTATGACCGATATTCACGAGCGTGCGGCCTATGCCCACTACAAGGAGCACCGGCCTCGTATCGCCAGTTTCTGCGGCACCAGCAACCACACCCATTTCCTCACCGACCCAAGTGGTAATCGCCGTTGGATGCCTTTCGAAGTCAGACAAATCCGAAGTCCTTATACCAACGAAATCAACTACCAAGGACTATATGCCCAAGCCTATGCACTTTGGAAACAGGGATTTCCCTTTTGGATGAACGCTGAAGAGACAGTGCGGCTCAACCGCTACAACCAACGGTTCGAGGTGCCCAATCCTGAATACGAACTGATACTGACCTATTTCCGTCGTCCCGAAAAAGGCGAAGAGTGTATTTTTGCCTCTACCAGTTATATATTAAGTCGTATCAACGGTTGTCTGAAACAACCGCTCAGTCTTACCCGCCTCAGTCAAGCTCTCAAGAAATTAGGGTTCGAGCAGTACCGCAACAGCTACCATCGTGGCTATCATGTCGTAGAACTCAAGCCCGAGGAAGTCCGGTTACGGATGAAGGCCGGTGGATTATAGCGATGACCGATGCCAATAGTCCTATTATAAAGGGAGGTTCTATAAATTAGCTCCAAGCATAGAACCAACCTGAATAAACGTAGAAACTAATTTATAGAACCTCCCTAAAGAAAGACGAACCGAGTTAACTCCGTTCGTCTTTCGAGTTAACTCGGTTCGCGAACGGAATTAACTCCGTAGGAAGGGGATATATTGGCGATGGCAGATTCAAAGTTTAAAGTTCAAGGTTCAAGGTTAAACGCCGTACAGCGACCATCAACGCAGCCCGTTGCTCTCTACGGTTCCCCCAGATACTCCATAATCAGCGCCACTTGCCGGGCAGTGAATATACGTCGGTTATCCGTATAGCCACACTCTTGCAATGCCGCATACAGCGGTCGGTTCAACTTTATCCAGCTCATCAGTCTGTTGACAGCTGCATGAGGGGTAATTTCCGGTGCGTAAGCCTGTGCCAGCTCCCCTTTGGAATAGCATTTTATCTCCATATCTCCTATCTCTGATTAGGCTTCAAAGTTACAAAAAAAATGTCAGATATGAAAGTATTTTGAACTGTTTTCTTATACGTTCAGACGTTGAAACGTAGAGACGTTTAGAAGGTGGTTTTTTATCTGCCATAGCCAACAGCCATAGTTCAACCTTTCAACCCCCTTAACGCAGCTTCGCTGCACCTTAACTCTTAATTATCCACCCTATTGTCCCCCATCGTACCGTAACGCACAAAGCGGACTCCCCCATGTCGTATCTTTGTATCGTAATCAGTAACAAGAGAAAAACGAAGAATGCTAATCACTCGTAGCTCGTAGCTAATCACTCGTAGCTAATAATTATAAACTTTTAATTCATTAACCACCATGCCCATTCCTTACAAGGCACGCAAGGCGATTTTCGCCAACAAAGAGGGGAAGAAACTCTATCATCCCCAAGTAGTAATCATCGGCAACACCGATTTGAACGACCTGTCCAAAGAGGTTGCCGAGTTGAGTTCGCTCTCCACGGGTGACGTAAAGAACACCATCGACAACCTCATCATCGTGATGACCCGTCACCTGCAGAGTGGCGAAAGTGTCACGCTCGACGGGTTGGGAAGTTTCACCCTCTCCCTGAAGAGTCGCGGTAAAGGAGCCGAAACGCCCGAAGAGGTATCGCCCTCCGATGCCCGATTGAAGATCAACTTCCGCCCCACCTCCACCCGCAACAGCGACCGCACCGTAGCCACCCGCTCGTTGATGACCGGCAGCACCTTCGTCCGCTGGGGTGAGAAGAAGAACCAATCCACCACCGACACCGGCTCGTCCGACCCCGACACAGGAGACGTCGACAACGGTGACAATGGCGGAGCAACGGGAGGTAATCCGCTGTAAGCAGTTGAGAGCAGCTTAGCTGCAGTTGAAAAGCCTTCGGCGTTGATGCGTTGATATGCTGTTGAAGAGCAACAACGTTGCACAGCAACATCTCACCGTCCGTAGGACAATCATTCGTGAGTTTCGTGTAATTAGTGTTCAAAAAGAAAAACAATACGTGATTTTGTCTGACCACAAATCTCACGAATCTCACGAATAAATTGCAGTGTAAACATGCTTAACAGCCCATCAACGCAGCTCTGCTGCTATCAACCGCTGCAAAGCAGCATTCAACGCCGAAGGCATTTCAACCCTAAACCTTAAACCTTGAACTCATAATTCATAATTTGTAATCCCCCTCTTATGAACGAAAACAAAAAAGAATCCATCTGGAGCAAAGTGCTCCGCATTGTCATCACCATTTTAACTGCGATTGCCACATCCCTTGGCACGCAAGCGTGTGTAGGAGGCTGTGCTCTATGAGCATGGCCATCCTCACAAGCAGTCAGTATCAGAACCACCGGCTCATCAACCTGATTGTGGTACATTGCAGCGCCACCCGTTGCGACCGTAGCTACACGTTGGAAGATTGTCGGCGCGACCACCTGGCCCGTGGCTTTGCCAACATCGGGTACCATTTCTACATCACCAGGGACGGCATGGTTCATGCCGGCCGTCCCCTCTATCAGGAAGGTGCCCATGCCCAAGGGTACAACAAATACAGCATCGGTATCTGCTACGAAGGCGGTCTGAATCCCGCCGGTCAACCTGCCGACACCCGCACCGAAGCCCAACGGAGCACCCTCGCCGCCCTACTCCACCACCTGCATACCGACTACCCCAATGCCCGCATCCTTGGCCACCGCGACCTCCCTGGAGTCGCCAAATCCTGCCCCTGTTTTGATGTCGTTATTTAGCGATGGACTATGGCTGTTAGTTCAAAGTTTAATGTTCAAAGTTCAAGGTTCACCACCAGCATTGCATTTGTCTGAACTCCTGAACTCCTACACTTCTGAACTCCTTAAAGTGCCATCGCCAACAGCCATAGTCAACGCCTAAACGTTTCAACCCTTCAACGCAACGCAGTTTCACATCAACCGCAGCTCCGCTGCTATCAACCGTCCACAGGACAATTCAACTTTTAACCCTTAATTTGAAAGATTGCCCTCCTAAAATCTTATGTTCTTATGTCAAGAAAACACAGAACGAAGTGAAGCATCTGTGAACGTAAGCTATAGGGGCAGACCTGTGTGTCTGTCCGAATAGGATGCGACATATATCTGGGCAGACACATAGGTCTGCCCCTACGTTGTGCGAATGAACAAAAAAAAGCACGACTATAACAGCCGTGCTTTTTTATTATTTCTAAACGCTTCAACCTCTCAACCCTTCAACGCAACGCAGTTGCCATCAACCGTAGCTCCGCTGCCTTTCAACCGTCCGCAGGACACCTCAACGTCGCTCCGCAATCATCAACCGCGGCAAAGCCGCTAAACTATCGCTTCCTTAATGCACTCCACGATATATCGCACATCCTCATCCGTCACATACGGACCAGCAGGCAGACAGAAGCCCACCTTGAAGATTTCCTCCGACACTCCGTTGATATAGGCCACACTTCTGTCCGAGGTCTGACATATAATACCTTCAGACAATTCTTCACTCTTCACTCTTCGTTCTTCACTCACTACTCCAGTATACACCGGCTGTTTGTGCATAGGTTTCCACACCGGACGGCATTCCACCTTCTTCGCCAACATAAACACACGCAGAGCCTCCACATTATCGTTCGGCTGACAATCCGTCACAGCACTATCCACAGCTTTGATGACACCGGCAGCACCACCCACAGCCGTTTTGATGACCTCCTTATAGGCATTCTCCTGACCCACAATCTTCACCGACGGGTCAAGGGTAGCCGCACAGAGCCAGAAGTTCGAGTCATAACGAGGTACTTGTCCTGAGCATGTCGAAGGATCAGCCGGCTGCTCATGCAAGGTTACACCCTCCACATCCTTCAACAATTCACGATATAGTTCTTGCACATGCTTATGGTGAGCGATATGGTCATCCAGCACTGTCATCTGACCACGACCGATACCCGCACACACATTACTCATGCGGTAGTTGTAGCCGATGGCCGTATGTTCATAATACGGATACGCATCACGCGCCTGAGTAGCATACCACATAATCTCGTTCGCATCCTCAGCATTGCGGCAGATAAGTGCTCCGCCACCCGAGGTCGTAATCATCTTGTTTCCATTGAAGCTGAGCACACCAAATTTACCGAAAGTACCCAACACCTGACCGTTGAAGCGCGACCCCATACCCTCGGCAGCATCCTCAATCACCGGAATGCCATACTTGTCTGCAATCTCCATGATACGGTCTATCTGATACGGCATACCATACAGCGCCACCGGGATAATAGCCTTCGGATAACGTCCCGTCTGAGTTTTTCGGTCAATGATAGCCTTCTCCAACAGTTCCGGGTCCATATTCCAAGTCTCCCGTTCCGAATCAATGAATATCGGCTTAGCCCCCAAGTAGGTAATCGGATGTGACGACGCACAGAAGGTAAAGCTCTGCACACATACCTCATCCCCAGCCTGCACTCCACAAGCTATCAGCGCCAGATGCACAGCCGCCGTACCAGCCGAAAGGCACACCACCCTTCTATCCAGTTCCTCCCCTAAGTTAGGGGAGGTGTTCGAAGAACGGAGGGGTCTGTTCGCAAACTCTTCCAAATCCTTCTCAAACGCATTCACATTCGGTCCCATCGGCACCACCCAATTGGTGTCAAAAGCTTCCTGTACATACTTTTCCTCTATCTTGTTATCACTCATGTGAGCAAGACAAAGGTAAATTGTTTTTCTTTCTTCAAACATAATTATAATTTATTATTCGTTTTTATCAATAATATGTTTGAAGCAGGTAGTGGTTCGCTCCACGAGTTGCCCCATTCAATCATACCTGCTTATCCTTATTTTCTATTCTTTCTATCGAACCGCCACATCTGCCAACTATTGAAGACATTCTGCCAGATGGAATAAAATGCAAGGAAAACAGCAGCTAACGGATTGAGATAGTTATTTGCCATCCAGATTCCAACTGCTGCATTCTTTTGGCCTAACAATTGACCTCCTGCAATTGTATCACCATATTTACTACCTACGTATTTTCCTAAACCAAATTGAACCCCACACATAATAAGGGACAAGATGCCCAAAATGAGAATATTCAACATATTGCCTTCCCAATGTAGAATTATGGAGTCAAAAGTTTTACCTAATGTCAATAGAAGAACAATCGCCCACATATAGAATGACCAGTCCTTATATCTGCATACAATCTCATTAAGTTTGGGCGTAAACCTATGCATCAAAATTGCAATCATTAAAGGCAAGGCAATCGTTGATCCAATCTTCATAAAAATGGAACAGAATGAAGATACAAATAGCACGTTCTGTTGAATTCCGATAAAAGAAAATATGACAGGAGCGACAACTGCTATCAGCATATTTCCAATAAGGGTGTAGGTAACTACCCGTTCTCTGTTTGCACCAAGCAAACATGAGACTACAGCCACAGATGCAGCCACAGGACAAAGGACTCCATTCATGAAACCTTGCGCAATTATCTCATTTCCTGACATCCATTTGATAATGATATAACCGCCTAAGCTAACCAATATTTGGAATGACGCGATGAACACATCAAGCCCTTCTACCTTCAGCTTTTTTACCTTGGTTGGAGCAAAGTTTAGTAAAAGGATTGCAAAGATAAGAATTGGTGTAGCAACATTGAACAAAGCACACCATTCATGAAGCATCAGCCCCAATATCATTGCGATAGGCAACACGTAACTTCGTATCTTGCTCATGCCTTTGGAAAGTAGTCCTTATAGAATTGCTTCATATCATCTAGACGGAAGCATTCTCCATGACCCGGATATACTATAGTATCTTTGCGAAATGAAGCATATATATAATCTATAGTTTTTCGCAAATCATCTACCGATGCACCATATTTCTTTTTCAAGAATGGTTTGGTATTGTAAATCATAGTATCTCCAGAGAATAACACATTTTCTATAGAAATACACATACCTCTGTTGGTATGCCCTTTCGAATCCACCAAACCAATCTCATGACCACACCATTCAAGCCTCCAATCAATATCTTCGGCAAACAGATCTACTCTATCGACTGAGAACATCTCATCTGAATTGAAATAGAGCTTATTGAAGTAATTCATTGGAGTTTTAATCCAGTCTGAACAAAGTTTGGTTGCAACAACCTTGGCGTCAGAATCTGCTAATAAGCTATTTACTCCCCAACAATGGTCGAAGTGTTCATGAGAAAGAAGGATATAATCGAGTTTATATCCGTTTTCACAGATATAATCTCGAATATCTTTCTGATCCTTCGACCCCGGATCTATCACAATGCACCTCTTTTGCTCTTTACAGGCTATCAAAAATGCATTGGACGGAACCGGGTTGTTGATGAACCGTATTACTTCCAAATTATTGCAAAGTATATCCGCCATCGATTGTAAATATACTACCGGTAACCCATCGAGCAGCATCACTCAACAGGTAGATACAACAATTAGCAATATCAGTAGGAGTACCGAAACCAAGAGGATGTCGCTCTGCATAGAATTTCAGGAAGGCATCTTCTTCGATGGCTCCACTACTCAAAATTGCAGAAGGTACAAATCCCGGCTGGATACAATTAACACGCATCTCCTGTTTCGACACCTCAAGCGCCATAGCCTTTGCAAAGCTGTTTACAGCACCCTTAGTAGCAGAATAAAGCGAGTTGCCAACCTTTACGTTGAACGTAGAGACAGAAGAGATAAACACAACAGATCCTCCATGGCTAAGTTTCTTCTTCTTCAGCAAACGGCTTACGAGTTTTATATCACCCATTATGTTTGCATTAAAGATTTCTTCCATAGCCTCTTCATTGATATTTTTTACAGGCATCGTTTTGATGATACCAGCACAAAGGACTACTCCATCAATTTTGGGTAGTTCGTCTATCATGTTGTAAATATCATCTGAACTGCAAAGGTCTGCCTTATGGATAACATGACCTTCGCCTTCCATTAGCGAAAGAGTTTCTTTTAAGCGCTCTTCATTTCGAGCCATCAGGTGTACAGTAGCACCCATTTTGGAGCAATCTATACAAATGCCCCTTCCTATACCGGAAGAAGCACCTGTCACAAGAATTGTCTTACCCTCTAGTGAAAAAGGATTAATCATACTTTATAAATACATTAAGTCACAAACCTTAATCTTGTTGGTAGTAATACGGCCGGCACCTATAGAGAAACCGACACCAACAGCAGCCATAACCATTTCGAGAGGACGGCTTTCCAATTCTTCTTTCAACTTGCATACCATCAGCAAAGGAATGGTAGAACCACTCGTATTGCCGAAGTCTTTAAGATTTATAGGAGCCTTTTCCTCTGGGAACTTCATCTTTTTTCTCAACTTCTCAAAGAGGACTTTACTTGCCTGATGTATCAAGCAATAGTCTATCTTTTCATTGTCGATATCGAACTCCTGTACCAACTGCTTGTAAAGTTTAGGAACGCCAGTAATAGCCGCTGCAAACACCTCTACACCATCCATCTTCTCATTAAGACGAGTGCGGAAGTTTCCGTCGCCAACTGCCTCTTCCTCAAAGGATTTTGCATTAACCGGATTACGTGAGCCACCATCAGGAACAATAACATGCTTACGGCCAGAGCCATCAGATGAGTAGCAAAGGTCAATCTTGTCAGCCTCTTCTGGATTATACTCCAAGGCTGTTACCGTACCAGCATCACCAAGCAGGAACCACATGCTCTTGTCTTTGTAGTTAGCATACTCAGATTGAGTATTACCTACCATCAGAAGACATTTCTTAAAGTTACCTGTGGAAACCATATTACCAGCTACACCAAGACCAACTACGAAACCAGAACACCCAAGAGTAATGTCAAAAGCTAAGGT
>JAFWYQ010000109.1 GCA_017517605.1 Bacteroidaceae bacterium | reverse complement strand
TTTCCATCTTTTTCGAGAATTGTCTGCTACGCGGAAACCGTACAACCAAAAGTAATGCGGAAGGGTTCAATGCATTCAATTCGTTCAACTACCCCACCCTTGCCCATGCGGGTATACATATCAACTATGCACTTGAGCACATCAACAAGCCTGACCCTACCCGTCCGTTAAAGCCACATTTCCTGTTTGACCAGAATGTCATCATCTTGTCGCTATTCCCTGGCATACAAGAGGCGATTATCGACAGTGTATTGCATGTGCCTGGATTGAAAGCGGTAGTGATGCGTACATTCGGCTCGGGCAATGCTCCACAAAAAGAATGGCTGATAAGGAAACTTAAAGAGGCAACAGAGCGAGGATTGGTGATTGTGAACATCAGTCAATGTTTGTCAGGTGCAGTAGAAATGGGACGCTATGAAACGGGTATTCATTTGGCTGCAGCCGGTGTTACCAGTGGATATGACAGTACTGTAGAGTCAGCCGTTACCAAATTGATGTTTTTATTAGGGCACGGATTGTCTCCGGAAGAGATTCGCGAACAAATGAACCAAAGCCTTGCGGGTGAAATAACGAAACTGTAACAAATTATATATAAGCGAAGACTATAAGGCCAAAGACTAACCAAGACTGTTTCAACAACATAAAAGCAAACAAAAAAGGATTGTGAGAGACACAATCCTTTTTTTGTTTTAATCACGAAGTCTGAATGACGATGCTTCAAAAATGACTGAGGCTTCCTTCTTACGTATAGCAAGGAACGCCATAAACAAGAGTATCAGCACTACGACAGGTACTGCAACTGCCCACCATGTAACATCAGCAGTGATGACATTCAACTGGCTCTTGTAATAGAAATAGAATCCTGCATAAGTCAACAGAAACCCTACCGTCACGAGCATAGTATAGATTGTTACGCGCTTCTGTAATGCATAATTCTGATAAAACACCAAGAATAGAGCAAACAACGATAACAATGCTACCAGAATTGCCAGCACCATCAAGGCCCAAGGAGCACCGCTGACGGTTTCGCCTGTGATACTATTGACCAATTTAGCACATGTCAGATTGTAAGAAAAGCCAGCATCAAGGACAAGGAAATGAGCCAAGCGGCTTTGCGAAACAATGGCCATCAATACGGCTGACACCAATAAATAAAGACGTTGAGCCATAAGACTTTTAGAAATTGGCGTTAGCCTGCAATTTCTCTTTTTCTTTTACCGGATTACGGAAATATACCTTATGCTCGGCGTATTCCTGAGCAGCAATCAAAGAGGGTTTCGGAAGTTTTTCGTAGAAACGAGAAATTTCAATCTGTTCGCGATTCTCAAAAACCTCTTCCAGACTATCATTGAAAGAAGCAAATTCGGCCAATTTCTTTGAAAGCTCGTTCTTAAGTTCTACAGAAATTTGATTAGCACGCTTGCCAATGATGGCCACAGTTTCGTAGATATTGCCTGTGTCCTCGCACAAATCCATCAAATTACGAGTTACCGTATTTGTAGGAGCATTTGTCTTTTTGTAATCCATATAATTTTTATATTTAAACAAGTTATATTTTCTTCTTTTTTCTTAATCTTCCAGGACTTGATCGCCCGTTTGCCGGTTGATTTTCTTCAGCATCTGATCGGCTTCTACCATATACTGACTATCGGGATAATCATTCTTGAATGCATAATACTCGTCCAAGGCATCGCGCAGACGTTCGCGTTTCTTTTCGTCGATACTCTGCATTGCCATCTGATACTTTGCGCGCAGAATCAGGATGGCAAACTCTTCGCGCTGTATGCAATAGGGATAATCCTTGAGGGCATTCTGTGCCGTAATGACGCACGACTCGTAGTTGTTGGCATTAGCATCCAACGAGCTGGATGCATAGTTGAAGTTGCCGGTATAAGGGCCTAAGTTGTAGTACAATTTAGCCGTCTCGTACTCCTTTTGGGCCAGATTGTTCTGAAGGTCGTACAGCATATTGTGTATAATCTCGCTCCGTTTACTTTGCGGATAATACTCCAAGAACAATTGCAACTCTTGAATAGCCTTCACGGTAGCAGTCTGATCCAAACGGGGTTCGGGAACTGCCAGATAGAGTGTCTGACCTGTATAGAAACGTGCCTCTTCGGTATACAACCCTCGTGGATAGCTGTTGTAATATGTAGTGAAATAGTAGGATGCGGTTTCGAAATCCTCCATGCCATAATAGCACATGGAGAGCATGAAAAGAGACTCTTCAGCCTTATCCGATCCTTTGAGGATGGATATCAATTCCTCTAAAATAACCGCTGCTTTTGAGTACTTTCCCATCATATAGTACTCTTTTGCGGCTTCGTATTTATATTCGTAATCGGAACTCTTCAATACCCTATTGTAGTTGTTACATGAGGATAGCAGCAACAAGAATCCCAAACAAAAGACTATATATTTTTTCATCACGTTTTCTAAATAGTGTGCAAATTTACGGCTATTCAGTGAATTAAGCAATCAAATTGTGATTTTTTAATACTCTAACTCGTACTTCTCGAAAGAAAAAGCCTGTGCATCCAACATTCGGCATGAAATGGATTTGTCTGACTGATACTTTTGTTTCAGTTTTGCATAGGTCTTCTCCAATTTACTTTTCTTCTCTGAAAAGAATACGGTACATGTCCTGTTGGGGAGATTGGCACCGTTTTCAAGGTAGCTTTTCAATTGATAGCTATACATGTTGCGGCCTTCCAAGAAGCCTTTGTTCACAAGTGCCGTTCCTTGAATTTCCTGTATGTCGGTAATATAAACGATAGTATCCCCAAAAGAGGCGGCTATACCAAAGATGTAAACCGTTTGTGTTTCAGCAGGTTTGTCTCCCTTTGCATAAAGTGTACTGATACAGAAAAATACAGCACAACCTAAAAGCATTAAACTCTTAGCAAAACTTTTCATCAATTATCAAATCTTTATATTCTACAATTCACAAGCCCCAAAAAGGCTTGAGCAATTTATTATGTTCGTCCAAACGCAATTTCTTTAGCGTCTTCTCCTTTATCTGTCTTACTCTTTCCCGACTCAGATTCAATCGGGCACCTATCTCCTCCAAGGTCTTTTCGGGTTGTCCGATACCATAAAACATACTGAGGATTGCCCTTTCCCTTTCGGGCAAACGCGCCAATGTACGGCACACCTCGGTCTTCAACGACTCCTTGTCCAACAACGATTCACCTTCAGTCGGTTCATTCTCTGTCAGGACATCCAGCATATTGTTATCATCCCCATCACTGAAGGGGGCTTCCAGACTTGCATGTCTGCTGGACATTTTCAAGAGTTCCTCAATACGCTCCGACTCCATATCCATCAACTCGGCCAGTTCTGCTATAGAGGGATTGCGCTCGTTCATCTGCTCGAACTTCGAGAATGCCCGGTTGACCCGATTCAAATTGCCCACTTGGTTCAATGGCAGGCGCACAATCCTCGACTGTTCGGCCAATGCCTGCAGGATGGATTGGCGAATCCACCATACAGCATAACTGATAAACTTGAATCCGCGTGTCTCATCGAATTTCTCCGCCGCCTTTATCAAACCGATATTCCCTTCGTTGATAAGGTCGGGCAAACTCAATCCTTGATTCTGATACTGCTTGGCAACAGACACCACAAAACGCAAGTTTGCCCTCGTCAACCGCTCCAAGGCACGCTGGTCGCCCTTGCGGATGCGTTGTGCCAACTCGGCCTCTTCCTCCACCGTAATCATCTCTTCGCGCCCTATCTCCTGCAGATATTTCTCCAGTGCGGCACTCTCACGGTTGGTTATACTTTTGAAAATCTTCAGTTGTCTCATGTCAAGACAACAAATTTCCGATGCAAAAGTAGTACTTTATATTGGATTTATGAGCAATTTCACTTTTTTTATTATCCAAGAATAGCACAAATACCCCAAAAGGATAAAAGACAATGCCCTGCCAACCCTATTGGCAGGACACTGACATCGCCTTGGCAGTACTCTGCCATCATGGAGGCAGTACTCTGCCAACGCCGTGGCAGTAACCCAAAGTCAAGCCCTCAAGAGACCTCAATCACCCATTAAGGGCGACTCATCCATTGCATCACGTTCGATGGAGGCAAACCCTGGTCGAGCTGCAACTTCATGTAATCCATATAAGGGGCACAATGCGAGAAGAAACAAAGGTATCCTGCACACAAGTAGTTAAGTCCCGGTTCACCTTCTGTCGTCATGGCAAAGCGATTACGCGGGCATTCGCCATGGCAGGCGAATCGCCACTCACAACGCTGGCACTGGCCAGGCAAATCCTTATACTTGGCTTTTCCGAATTGCTTTTGCTTGTCGCCATAGAGCATCTCCACCAACGTATGGGTGTGGATATTGCCTAACTTGTACTCAGGAAAGACAAAGTGGTCGCAAGCATACACACTGCCATCCGCCTCCATCACGGCAGCATGGCCACATGTAGGACTCAGCGCACAAATACCAGGTGCCTCGCCTGCCCAATTGGCCAACGTGGCATCAAACAACTGCACGAAGATGGAGCCGACATCCCTTCTTACCCATTCATCGAACAGTGTACAGAGGAAATCGCCCCACCCTTCCGGTGTCACACTCTCAGGAGTCAAAGGAAGATGCTCCCGTTGACCGGCATGAGCCAATGTGCGTCCATCAGCATGAAGGCAGGTACGCTCGACAATAGGGGTGAATTGCAAGTATTGACACCCTATCTGCTTGAAAAAATGATAGAAATCCAAGGGGTGATCCGCCGTAAGGTTACTCACCACAGCCATAGCATTCCAAGCCACACCATGCCGTTCGAGCAACTCAATGCCACGCATGACTTGGGCATAAGAGCCTCCACCATGGCGATAATTCCGATAAGCATCGTGCATCCACTCAGGGCCATCAAGAGAGATACCGATAAGCCATCCGTTATCATGGAAGAACTTACACCATTCATCGGTCAACAATGTTCCATTGGTTTGCAAACAATTGTCAATCTGACGTCCACGAGCATAGCGGTGTTGCAACTCCATGGCCTTTTGGTAAAAGGACATAGGCTTGAGCAACGGCTCACCACCGTGCCATGTAAAGAGGACTTGTGGAAGTGTCTGCGCCTCGATATACTGCTGTACAAAACGCTCCAACAACGATTCTGTCATGAATTGACCCGCATCATTGGAAAGATGCTCCTTCTCCAAATAATAGCAATACTTGCAAGCCAAGTTGCATCGTGCCCCGGCGGGTTTCAGCATCACATAAAGCGGATGTCCAAAAGGTGCAATGCTCATCAATCCGGCCAATTAGGCGAAGGCACACGTCCGGCCTTCATCTCACGTTCAAATTGTTCTACCAATTCAGGATATTCCTTGGCCAAATCGTTACTTTCGGTCATATCCTTACGAATATTATAGAGTTCCAACGATGCATCTTTCTTTATGGTCACCACCTTCCAATCACCCTTACGTGCGGCACGTTGCTTGCCGGGAAACTCCCAATAGAGCATACGCTCATCCGTCTCAGGCATCTCCTCACCCATAATCAACGGGAGGATATTCATTCCATTCCTGCGTGTAGGCAACTTGTCCTCTGCCTTGGCCGCAGCTGCCAATGTAGGCATCACATCGGGGAAATAGATAAGATTGTCCAGTTTCTGCACGGGCACAGTACCCGGTTGGTTCACAATAAAGGGCACACGGATGCCACCTTCATAAAGTTGTCCCTTCATGCCACGCAATTCACCTTTGCATCCCAACACTTCAATAGGAGCCTGCTTGGCAGCACCATTATCAGAAGCAAAGAAAATGAGTGTGTTTTCCCGCAATCCCAAACGGTCCAATTCGGCCAACAAACGACCGATGGCACGATCCATGTGAGTGATAAGGCTCGCATAGCGTTTGGTATTCATATCCCACTCTTCATCATCGTACCAAGTGGTCTCTTCAATGTTATACGGCTCGTGCGGAGCATCATAGGCCAAATAAAGGAAGAAAGGATTATTTTGGTTTCGTTGTACAAACTTGATGGCATCTTCGGTAGAGATGTCTGTATTATGCTTGATACGTTTGTCTGCAGCATTGGCTTCAATATTCTTCAATTCGTAATTGTCAAATCGCCAATAGGGATAATAATAGGGGTCGTTGGATTGTGCCGTACTGATAAGCCAACCATAGAACTCGTCAAAACCACGATTCAAAGGTGTTGCACCGGGATTGAATCCATCCAAATGCCATTTGTTGACCAAACAAGTACGGTATCCTGCCGCTCCCAGCACGGTTGCCAACGTGGTGTCGTTAGGAAGCAAATGCATACGACGAATGACATTCGTACCCTTTAATCCTTGCAAACCACCCTGTACCGCAAAGTTATCGCGAATGGTGGTGTTTCCTGTATTACGTCCCGTCATCAACGCACAACGCGAAGGTGAACTGATACCCGAACCAGCATAGGCTTGTGTAAAGCTGGTACCCGTAGCGGCCAAGCGGTCAATGTTGGGTGTTTCGATATACTTGTTACCGTAACAAGCCAAATCGCAATAACCCATATCATCTGCCAAAATGAAAATGATATTCGGGCGCTTCTCTTGGCTATTCTTATTCTCTTGCGCCTCGGCTTCCGTTTGAGGAACCGTTATAAGTCCTACGGCACAAAGTCCTTTCAACAAATCATTTGCATTCATATATATTTCCTATTTTATTTAGTGATATATAAATTAACTAACTTATTATTTACACATCACTTAATTACCAATTCATCATTCGCTAAGATGTCCAATCCCGCCATGTCCCAATCCTGGCATTGTTGAACCTCTCCGGCCTTCTTTCCCTGCAACTTCACTTGATTAAACGTAAAACCAATAATCGGACTTTGTTCAATACCAACAGCCTTGATACAAGTGGCAGCATCGGTTGCCGTAACACGATTGAAATGCACATTACGGAAAATAGGAGTACCATCTTCCAAAGAGACAGGCAACAGCATCGTCTTCCAATGCGAAGGTATTGATTCAGGGTCATATCCTTCAGGCAACTTGCTGGTACTGTATGCCGGATGCCAATTGAGGTCAACAACAAGAGGCTGTTTTACTCCCGTCATTTCAATATCATATAAATGGATGTCCTCTATCACACCACCACGCTGACAAGTACTCTTGAATCGGAATCCGCAAGTAGTCTCAACACCTTTCATCCGATAGGCTACAATGTGACGTATACCACCTGACGTTTCGCTTCCACAAGTAAACATACCTCCACCGTGTCCTGCCTCACAATCACGGATAACGATATATTGGCACGGACGATTCACACGTAACCCATCAGCGTCACGTCCTGCTTTCAAGCAGAAATTATCGTCGTTGCAATTGATGGTAGAGTTTTGTACAAGAATATATTCCGACGAATCAATATCGATACCATCCGTACTGGGTCCGTGTCCCTCGATATTGTTGCTGATAATGACACTATCCACCGTCACATGATGACTATAAAGGATATGCAAACTCCAGAAACCCGGTTGATAAAGCACAATGTCACGAACAGTTACATCTTCGCTATTGCTAATGAGAATGCCTCTCGGACGTTCGCAATCGTAGTCAACAATCCATCGCAATCCTTTAGGATTATATTCCTCACGCATAACCCAGTATTTGTCCCAAAAGACCTTACCTTTCCCATGAATAGTACCATGGCCACTGATGGCCGCATTCTTCTTATCAATAATATTCACTAAGGCGGCAGGCCACTCCATTTCGATACCTGCTACACGGGTGGGGATACGCTTATAATCATTTATATCCTGCGAACCTATAAGTGTTGTTCCTTTAGGAATACACAGGTTGACATTGTTCCCCACAAAGATGGAACCTGTCAAATAGATACCCGGCTCGAAAGTTACCGTACCACCACCTGCTGCCTCTGCCGCATCAATCGCTTGCTGGATAGCTTGCGTATTCATTGTAAGCGCATCGCCTACGGCTCCGAATTCATTTACCTTAAAGACACGTTCACCGATTGGGAACAACTTGGCTCCTACCTCTTTCATCCAAGGGAAATCAGGAATCTTGTTTACATCCGCACCATCACATCCCCACAATGTCAAGGGAAGCAGCATCCATAAAATAATTCTTTTCATGCTTTTCATTCATCAAAATTTCATAGTGTGGCAAAGGTAAGGAAATATATGCGTATACACAAACTATTTACAAGAAAACATTTGTGACATAACTTATAGGCGAGTTCTATACAAAGAAAAGAATGCTAATTCTATACTCTTCGGTTGAACAGGGTAGTGTAAATTGAACTGTGTCAAGGCTGTTTCTTATTTTATTATCTTCAGCAGGAAAACACGCGTGTTTTCCTGCTGAGGAGCCTTTCGGGTTGCAAAGTTACATGATTTCAAATCTATCACCAAATTTAATGGCCAATTGTTGTGAAATGAGTGCCCAATTCGTCAGGGGCATAGTCCATTTCTCTGAAATATTACGATAAGCCAGATAGACGAGCTTCTCCAAAGCTGTATCAGATGGGAACACTCCTTTGTTCTTCGTGACCTTGCGTATTTGGCGATGATAACCCTCAACTGTATTCGTCGTATAGATTAGCCGACGGATATCCTTGGTGTATTGAAAGTACTCCGTCAAACGTTCCCAATTGTCACGCCATGACTTGATGACGATAGGATACTGTTCGCCCCATTTGGATTCAAGATTGTCCAGTTCCATCTCTGCAGCATCCTTGTTTACTGCCCCATAGACCAGTTTCAAATCCTTGAGAAACTCCTTCTGATGCTTGCTGCCAACGTACTTGATGGAATTGCGTATCTGATGCACTATACAGAGTTGTACAGATGTTCTAGGGAATACACTTTGGATT
>JAFWYQ010000108.1 GCA_017517605.1 Bacteroidaceae bacterium | reverse complement strand
GTCTTTGTGTCTCTGCTTTCTAAATAATAAATTGAGCGTTTGTATTATCGCTGAATAGTTACAGTAGGGGAGAGAAGCGTTAAATTCTGTCATCTACTATTAAATCCGTGTTATAAATCAGGGGGAGGAAGGTTAATTCCTCCCTTTTTCTTTGGCAGACAGAGAAGTATCGGTACATTTGCAGCGAAGAAACGTTTAAACTCCGTAAAAAACTCAACGACATGCTGCTGCACAACCTCTCCATGGCCATGCGCCAACTGACCAAGTACAAGCTACAGACCCTGCTGAGCCTCGTAGGCCTGGCCGTAGGATTCACCTGCTTTGCCCTCTCCTCCCTGTGGTGGAAATATGAAACAACGTACGACACGTTTCATCCTGAGGCAGAGAACCTGTATGTGGGAATGCTTTCGATGAATAACCGTACGGAAGTACTCGTCAACCAACGCGTGGATATTCCCCGACTGGCAATGGAACAGATTCCCGAAGTGGAAATGGCTAATGCGACGTGGAACGATGGTATCAAATGGGCAAACGGGCAGGAGATAAGAGTAGAACGGACAGACTCAACCTTTTTCCAACTGTTCAAACCACAATTGTTGGCCGGTCAATATCCTCCTTTTCAGCCTGATTCGCACGAGATGGTGATAACGGACCGCATTGCAAAGAAACTCTTTGGCACTGTTGAGTGTGTCGGACAAGAAGTGGCGTTGAGAAGCGACAATGAACTTGAACAGGTGTATCCTGATACAAGGGGAAAATACAGGATAGCGGCCGTCGTTAAGGAATGGGGCAAACATACACATATCTCATTTGAAGCTCTGATTCCCTTTACTGCCCAGCAACTGATAGTTACTGATGCCGGACAAGGATTCGGATACTGGACAACTTTCCGCCTGCATCCGCAAGCCAACGTGGACAGTGTGTCGGCTAAAATCAACAAGCTGGTAAGTTTGGAAGGAATGTTACCCTTTGAAGGATGGGTTTCGCCACTTGTTTCGTTACACACCGATTATCCAACGTTTCACAGCATGTCGTTCGTCAAAATCGGACACATCCGCATCTTTGCCCTGTTAGGTGTGCTGGTCATTGCATGTGCTGTATTCAACTACCTTTCCCTCTACGTTATCCGTATCCGTATGCGGGCACGCGAATTGGCCCTACGATTCGTGTGCGGCTCGTCGCGCAAACAGTTGCTGACGTTGTTGGCTACGGAGTTCCTTTTACTGATATTGGCAGCATGGGCATTCGGCTTGCTGTTCCTACAGGCAACATTGCCTAAGTTTCAAGAGATTACCAAGATAGGGGAGAGTGACTCGTTTTTCTTTTGGGAGATGTTTCTCTATCTGTTGATGGTGACGGCCGTTACCATCCCTTTTATGTTAGGAGTCACGTGGTGGGTACAGCGTCAGTCGTTGAACAGCATCCTGCACAAGGGGGCAAAGGCCGAAACTCCCTTCGCCCGCCATCTGTTCCGCAACTGTAGTCTGTTGGTACAACTGAGTGTCAGCATGGGACTGATACTGGCCACATCCGTCATCGGTCTGCAATTACACTATCTGCGCAATAGTACCGACATCGGATTCGACCACAAGAACAAGGCATACTTGGCAGTTGACAAGGAGTACAATCTCGCCGAAAAGTTCTATCAATTCTTGAAAAGTCATCCCGACGTGGATACCGTGATGCGGGACTGTCATCTTGTCTATGCTGGGAATTCAAAGGTGAACATGCAGATGTTTGCCGGTCAAGAAGGCATCTGGATGGCATCCACAGAAATAACTCGCGATGAGTGCGACTTCTGGGGCTTGGAACTACTTGACGGTCAGTGGATAGATGAAAAAGCACCAAGCTCGGTGATGCTGAACGAAACAGCAGTAAAGACATTAGGGTTGGATAACCCCATAGATACCGCATTGGCCTTTGGCAGTAAGGTTGCAGGCGTGGTTCGCAACGTATCTGCCTATTCACTGACAATCCCTCAGGAGGCCATGATGTATGTAACGAAAAGAAAATGGACGGATGGCAATCACAATGAACCTTGGGAACGTTTCTGCTTCAGCTACCGCCCCGGTTCGTGGCCGACTGTGCGAAGCGCACTGAACGAATTTTTCCAACGCGAGGAGAAATCTTTGCCTCACATCGTCAACATCGACGAAGAATTCAACCAACTTCTCCACTCCGAGGACACGCTATTAGGGCTGTTCTACGTGATGACGGCCGTCTGCATCCTCATTGCCCTGTTCGGTGTCTATTCGCTGATAACCATCAGTTGCGAACAGCGGCGCAAGGAGATTGCCGTGCGCAAGGTGTTCGGTGCAAGGGTGGGGGACATCCTGCGCCTCTTCTTCGGCGAACAGTTGGTAGTGCTGTTGCTTGCTGCCTTGGTGGGCTTCCCCGTGGCCTACGTCTGCGTCAAGCCGTGGTTAGAGGGATACATCCATCAGGTGGAAATCCCCCTGTGGCTCTGTCCCGCCATCTTCACGGGCGTGGCCCTGCTCGTCAGCCTCTGCATCGGTTGGCGCGTATGGCGCACTGCCAACACCCATCCGGCGGACGAGATTTGCAAGGGGTAGAGGAAACTTTACTTCTGAGAAGAGAATAACTACTTTTGATGAACAAAAACAAAAAAAATAACTACACACATGCTGCTGCACAACCTCTCCATGGCCATGCGCCAACTGACCAAGTACAAACTACAGACCCTGCTGAGTCTCGTTGGTTTGGCCGTAGGATTCACATGCTTTGCACTCTCCTCCCTGTGGTGGAGGTACGAGACGACGTACGACGCGTTTCATCCCGAGGCGGAGAACTTGTATCTACAGGTAACGTCGCAAGACAAGTGGGCGACATCAAGCTATGCAACCAATTACGGGGCCTCAACTTTAGCTATGGAAAAAATCCCTCAAGTGGAAAAGGCTACTTCGTTTGAACATAAATCAATACGAGCCAACAACGTTCCTGTATTTCTTTGTGTGGTGGATTCGCTCTTTCTTCCTACGCTGCAACCCGAGTTGGTGGCAGGAGGTTATCCGCAGATGCACCCCGATGGGACAAGCGCGATAGTGACAGACAAGCTGGCCATGAAACTCTTCGGAACCACTGATTGCATCGGAAATGAACTAAAGTTGGAACAACAACCTTATAACCCGGATAGTTTCACGGGTACGTTGTGGGAAAACGGAACTTATACTGTAGGAGCTGTGATAAAGGACTGGGGAAAACACACCCTCTTTCCTTTTGATTGCATCGTGCCGTTCAAAAGTGGTCAAATTGCGGAAGAATATATTATGGGGCACACCATCATGCGCCTGCACCCCACGGCTAATGCCGATACGGTATCAGCTATTATCAATAAAATACAACCCATTTTTGAAAGTCGGGTTGTTCGTCTGAGTTCGTATCGAACGGAGTTTCAGTCCTACGTGAATCAAATCAAGATTGAGCACATCCGCACCTTCGCCCTTTTGGGACTGATAGTGGTAATATGTGCCGTATTCAATTACCTTTCTCTATACGTTATCCGCATCCGTATGCGGTCACGCGAGTTGGCTCTGCGGTTGGTGTGCGGTTCGTCGCGCAGGCAATTGCTGATGTTGCTTATCACGGAATTCCTGCTACTGCTCTTTGCAGCCTGCCTCTTGGGAGTACTCTTCTTTCATGCAGCGTTGCCTGAGTTCAAGGAGATTGCGTGGATAAAAGAGGAAGATTCCTACTTCTTTATCGAAATAGGGTTGTACCTGGTGGCAGTATCCATCTGTACTCTTCCCCTGTTGGTAGGTGTTACCTGGTGGATGCAGCGGCAGTCGCTGGACGAGACATTGCACAAGGGCATGGTCACCGTGCAGCGCAATCTGTTCCGCCCCTTCAGCCAATGGGTGCAATTGGCCGTTGCCATGGGATTAGTCTTCTTCACATCGGTCATCATTCTGCAATTGCATCACCTCCGCAACAATACCGTGGCAGGCTTTACATACGAAAACCGTGCGACATTCTACAACTACAGCAATCCCGAATTAACAGCCAAAGTGGCACATTATCTACGTAGTCATCCCGATGTGGAAGAGGTGAAGATGGGATTCCGTGAAATAGGCAGAATGAACACCCACTACGCTATAGAGGGCCAGAACCAGAACCGACTAGAATTTGCAGGCAAAAGAATTACCCGCGAGGAAGCTGACTTTTGGGGACTGGAGTTGTTGGAAGGGCGATGGATGGAAGACCACGAAAAAGATGTAGCGATGCTGAATGAATCAGCAGTAAAGCTTTTCAATCTACACAACCCGACAGATACCGTACTACACATCTATAGGGAACATTATCGGATTGTCGGTGTAGTACGAAACGTCAGTTCAAAATCATTCATTGTTCCGCAAGAGCCTGTGCTTTATACTACAAAAGCTAAAAGGGATGTGACTGACGGACATAACAAATCAGATCTTACATTCAGTTATCGCCCCGGCTCGTGGCCGGCTTTACGCGATTCCATTTGTAGCCGCTTTAACGCAAACAATTACTATTGGGGCATTACTATAGATAATGGGGAGATTATCAACATCGATGAATCCTTCAACCGCCTGCTTCACTCCGAGGACACGCTATTAGGACTGTTCTACGTGATGACGGCCGTCTGCATCCTGATAGCCCTGTTCGGTGTCTATTCGCTGATAACCATCAGTTGCGAACAGCGGCGCAAGGAGATTGCCGTGCGCAAGGTGTTCGGTGCCAAAGTGGGCGACATTCTGCAACTTTTCTTCACCGAGCAGCTGGTGGTGCTCGTGGCTGCGGCTGTGGTGGGTTTCCCCGTGGCCTACGTCTGCGTGAAGCCGTGGTTGGAGGGATACATCCATCAGGTGGAGATTCCCCTGTGGCTCTGTCCCGCCATCTTTGTGGGCGTGGCCCTGCTCGTCAGCCTCTGCATCGGCTGGCGCGTATGGCGCACTGCCAACACCCATCCGGCGGACGAGATTTGCAAAGGGTAAGGGTGTGTCAAAATGCCGTCTCTGTCATTATATTTGCAGAAAAATGTTATCAAAGATTATAACTCCCCCTTGTAATAATTTGTAGGTAGAGAAGGAAGTTACTACTTTTGAAGGGTCAATAACAAAGGTTCTGACTATCCAAGCAATAGCAATCTGACAAGGCAAAAAATCTAAAAACGCAACTTTTAGATTTTTTTCTTTGGGTGAACTGTTTAAATTCGTTACATTTGCAGCGAAGAAACGTTTATAACATATAGTAAGGAATGAAAAAGAAAAACATCATCCTTGCTGCCCTCGCGACGGTTGTGATGGGGGCGTGCAACAAAACCGAGGTGATCATCAAAGGGACGATAGAAGAGTTTTCGCAGAACGAGGAAACAAATATCAGCATCCTTGTCAGAAATCCGTTGACTACCGACACATGCCATATTACCCTATCGCCACAAGGGGCTTTTGAACAAACATTACCCATAGAGGAGGAAAGAGAACTCTACCTGATGGTGAACGGTATGCCCATAAACCATATGCTGGTCAAAGGGGGAGACCTCATCGAACTGACATGGAAAGGATATAGCCCGGCAACAACCTTGGAGTTTGCCGACCCGGCACGCAAACGCGAGAAAGAATTGGAAGAGCTGTTGGGCGAAAAGTTCAGAAAAGAATACAATACCTTGTCTTCACTATCCCCAAGTGGCAACGAACCCTGTGACACTGCCTTGTTTGAAGAAATTGAAAGGTATGTGGACAAATACCGTCGGACAATAGACGAATTTGAAGCTACACATGGTACATTGCCTCACAAGGAAGCCTTTTTAGTAGATGGCTACTTCAATGCCCTGTCGTTGGTACAATACTCTCTGGAGGCCATGGAGGAGTTGAAACTACGTGGACTCCGCAGCGGTCTGCCAGAAGATACAGTGAAAGGCAAAGCCGCCTACGAAGTGTTGCCAGCCAAGTATCTCGTCCACCGTGCCTATCGCAGCTTCCTCTGGAACTGGGCACATCTACACGTCAGGGCATTAACGGGACCGGCAGACAGTTTGACCACGCTGTACGAGAGGTATCTTGAACGCATGGACACCACCTTCCGCATCATGCAGGACAGGGAAACGGCCGAATGGACATTGGCCTACCGTGCACCGTTTACCCACTATGACTTACCGACTAACGATGCCCTTTCCTACTTGCGTAGTTTGGAAAGCGACCTAACCTATCCATGGGCAAAGGATTATGTGCAACAGACCATTGCCAAACTCACGCCCTACCAAGCGGGTGAACAAGCACCGGACTTCCGTTTGACTGATGAAGCAGGAAGAATCTATACCTTGGCAGATTTCCGTGGAAAGTATCTGTACATGGGATTCTGGAGTCAAGGATGCCGCGTATGCCACCGTGAGTTTAAAAACATTCCTGCCCTGCGGGAGAAATACCGTGCTTACGATAACCGCATAACCTATGCCTTTGTCTATATGGAAAGGAACGATGCAGAGTTTTGGCCGACACACATTGACCGACATGGTTCACGCCAAGGTATCAACTTACGTACATTGAACGACAAAGACAAGGTCTATAACATCACCGGATTCCCCACCTATGTCCTCATCAATCCCGAAGGAAAGATGGTGGAATACAACACCGCCCGTCCTTCGGAACTATTACAAGACAATGAGAATGTATTGGATAAAAGTCTGAAGAAATAAGAACAAAAATGAGTCAGATCCGCCAAACAGGCAGAACCTCTATCGTCATAGTCTTATGCTGAATGGTGGCCCGCTGGTTATATGTGATAATACGACAGTTGGAACATCCTGTAAAAGCAAAGGCTGCAAGCAATCCGTTTACTTCACGCTCTGTATTGGATTCATCCAACGTCCAACATACCTGCAAAAGTTCTGTCACTTGGCCACCCCGTTGAACCACAAAATCACACTCCTCCGTATCGTGAAAATAAAAGATACGCTCGTCTTCTCCCAATGTACGTTGCAGCATCATGCACACCACATTCTCCAACGCCTTTCCCTCGTCTTCACTTTGAGGGAGCAACACGGCAGTACGTAATCCGATGTCTGCAACATAATATTTAGGAAGGGCCGTATTCTCTTTCACCAACGATTTGGAATATTTAGGCACTCTATAAAACATAAAAATGTTGCAGGCATAGTCCAACCATTGATACAACGAATCTTTCGACACCTTCATGCCTTGCGACTTCAGTTCATTATAGATGGCATTCACACTAGTAGGCTTGGTCAAATTGTTCATCACCCGCTTCAGTACGTAACGAACCACGGATGGTGATGCTCCAATGCGATAATGCTCTATAAGATCGTGAAACAACATGGTATTAAAGTACGATTGCAATATTTTGGATTTCTCGGTCATCCCCTGTGTCAAAACGACTTGAGGGAATCCCCCTTCTTTGCAATACATACGGAATGTAGTGGCAAGTACTGCGGCACCATCCTCTGTAAATTTGTTGGCCTTGACACCCTTGAAAGAGAGATACTCGCCGAAACTCAACGGATATTCCCTGTATTCGTCAGGCCACCCGCGGAGCGCTGAAGCCATTTCGCCCGATAACATTTTGGCTGTACTACCCGTGACATAGATATTCTTGCAATAATTCTTATAAACCCTAAGTACAAACAATTCCCACCCATCAATGAGTTGGATTTCATCAAAGAACATATATACATCCTTCAACGATTGTCCAGGATACATCTCGCGATAGACTTGGAGTATTTCATCAAAATGATGAGACTCCATAGATGCAAAACGTTCGTCATCAAAGCCGATATAAAGAATCCGTTCGCGAGGGACACCGCTTTCAAGCAATTGATTGATAACAAGCCCCAACAACGACGACTTTCCACAACGGCGGATACCGGTCACCGTCACAATACGCTCGCCATTGATGGGTAATTTGTGTTCACGCTCCTGCAAATGCAACGGCATTTCCTCTTGATGCAGGGAAATGATAGATTGAAATGTACTACGAAGTTCCATAATCTTTCCTATTTTGGGTGCAAATATAGAAACTTTCCCTTTAAAAAGGAAAGAAATCATCAATATTTTCCTTTTCAGAAGGAAAGTTTCCGCATAAAGTTTCCTTCTGGAAAGGAAAAAGGAATGTTTATTGCCTGTGACCTTACTTACCAACAACAGTTAACGAAGGCTAAAAACATTGCATCTACTATTAAATAATTTGTAGGTAGAGAAGGAAGTTACTACTTTTGAAGGGTTAATAACAAAGGTTCTGACTATCCAAGCAATAGCAATCCGACAAGACAAAAAATCTAAAAACGCAACTTTTAGATTTTTTCTTTGGCCGAACTATGCAAATAAGCTACATTTGTGGCGAAGAAACGTTTAACTATGACAATATATAATTATGAAAAAGAAAAACATCATCCTTGCCGCCCTCGCGACGGTTGTAATGGGGGCGTGCAACGCGCCACAAGGCGAGACGATTGTGATTGAAGGCCGTCTGACCAATGTGCCGGACAGCATAGTGTTGGAACTTACTGAGTGGGACGGCAATGTGGGAGACCGTGCCGCCATTGACACAGTGATTGACGGAAAGTTCCGCTTTGAACTGGAGACTAAAATCAAGGGTGTGCACTCGGTCAGCATCAACAACTACAGCATCGGCTTGGATACACCTGATTTCCTGTGGATTGAGCCGGGCGCCAGAATAAAGATTACAGGCGACGGTCTGGATTACTCAGCTTGGAAAATCAAGAGCAACGTGGATGCGCAGAAGAGCGAGAACCGCTTCCGCGAAGTTACCAAAGCGGAACATAGCCAGTTGTATCAGCTCAGTTCAGAACTCCAGACCATGATAGATGCATTCAATAAAGGCGAACGCTCTGACGAAGAAGACCAAAAGGTACGTGCCCGCATGAAGGAACTGAACAAGTTAGAAAGAGATATTCGTTTGGAAATACACGACAAGGAAAATGCCCTGCTCCCCACCATGACACCTGACGAAGCATGGCTTGCCCGACTGTACCAACTTTCGCGCGCAGGCAATTTCACCAACGACACACTGAAATTGGCCCAAGCCAAAGAGCAATACGTCCGTATGGACGAACGGCTGAAAGCCACCTTCCACGGACAGGGCATTACAACCTACCTCTTCCCCTTCAAGGTGGTGAAGGTGGGTGACATGATTCCCAACCTTGAACTGAAAGACTTATCAGGCAATACCCACCGCCTGCAGGAGTTGGAGGGCAAATACATCCTGCTCGACTTCTGGAACAGCGGATGCGATCCCTGCATCGCAAGTTTCCCCGAACTGAAGTCCATCTCCGAACAGATGAAGGACAAGGTGGAAGTGGTGAGCATCAGCGGAGACGGAGAAAGCATGTGGCGCAAGTCTCCTGCCAAACACGACATCACATGGCACAACTGGAACGACCTGAATCACAACAACGGCATCTTTGCCCACTTCGGCATACGCACCATTCCGCACTATTTCCTCATCTCACCCGAAGGAAAGATTATTGCCTCAGAGATAAGCTATAGCAAAGGTAGCCTCTTCGAATTCGTGAAAAAGAATGTGAAGTAACGGTTGATAATGAGAAATCTATCCAAGCTGTTGACACAGGCCACTACAGTTTATTAAATAATTTGTGGGCGGAGATGGAAGTCACTACTTTTGTCGGACAATCAAGAAATATGAATCAAAATATGAAAAAGAAAAACATCATACAGACAGTAATTGCAGCACTGATACTGACAGCTTGCCAACAGACACAACAAGCACCAATATCGTTCACAGTAGAAGGAACATTACCCGATTCGACACATCATGGAGAACAGATTTATCTGCAACGATATTCTGACGGAATGTGCCTTGGAATAACCAAAATCGAAAGTGACCGTTTCACCTTTACCGGTGTGGCCGATAGTGCGGTTTACTGCCGTATTGATATTGACAAGAATCTTTATAGTAACCTAATTGTAGAGAATGGAAATATTCAGGTAAAAATGGATTATACGAATCTGTTACAAACTCCGTCCTTCGCAACAGGAACTCCCGGAAACGAAGAATTTGCCCGAATACGGCAACTTGAAGAAGATATTTTGTCAACCCACAGCAAACGGATTGACAGCCTTCGCCAAATATATTCCAATGAACAAGAATTTATCAATGAACAGGAATTTATTGAAGTGGCACAACCCCTTGTAAGGGAATTCAACCAAAAGATTGCGGCACATAGCAAAGAACTGTTTGCCATCCATCAGAACGATGCAATAGGATACAGTTTGCTTTATACCGTATTCTTGGATGCCTTGAGCACTGACGAACAAATTGCCACCATTGAATCCACTGGTCCCAGCATACAACAGACGGATTTGGCACAGGAAAAACTGCGAAAACTGCGTCGCCTGAAAAATACGATGGTAGGAATGCCCTACATCGACATCAAAGGGAAGGATATCAATGGCAAAGATATTGCCCTGTCGGACTTCATCGGCAAAGGCAACTACGTGCTTATCGACATGTGGGCCAGTTGGTGCGGTCCTTGCAAGGCCGAAGTGCCCAACATTGCCGAAAACTACCGTGAATTCAAGGACAAAGGACTGAGCGTAGTGGGCATCTTTGTGTTTGACGATGCCAAGAACCTCGCTCCTTGCCTTAAGGAACTGAACATCACTTGGCCACAGATTGTAGCCGAGACTTCCGTACAAAAAACTTATGGTGTCACAGGTATTCCCGAAATGATTCTTTTTGCCCCCGATGGAACCATTGTTGAAAGAGAAGGGAACTTGCGCGGCTCAAGCCTAAAATGGACACTGAAGAAATATTTGGAAAGAAGAACTGAATGAAGGACATCACGTTCTATAACAGTACATGCAAATGCCCCACAGTTGATGTGAATGGGTTATAATGAGAGGTGCAAAAATTCGGTTAGAGAAGTTTTAAAAACCAGAGAACAGACCTTTTTCGGATAATTCTCATTATCTTTGCAGCACAACTACAAATGCTCTATAAAAGAATATGAAGAAAAAGACTTATACCCTCGCCTTAGCCGCCTTGATTGTGGCAGGAGCCAAAGCGGCTCCGCTGAATGTGTGTGACTTTGAATCGTACGAAATAGGTACGGAATGGACAATGTGGCAGATGGAGGGAAACTCCATAACCTCTACGGCCCGCGTGGTGGCCGACCCGAAGAATGCCAACAACAAGGTGCTGCACATCACATTGAAGGATTGGGGATGCCACCCGGAATTTACATTACCCACCGATCTGCGTGGCCAGGCGCTGACAGAGCGTTATCCGATGGTGCGCTACAAACTCTACCGCAACAGCAACGACAACGACAACTGGAAACAGTTTGCCGCCTTCATCGGTAGTGAAGAGCTGTATCGAGACGAGGGCTATCCCGAACAGGGAAGCAAGCAGGTGTGGCAGACAAAGACCTACACGCTGAAACAGGCTTCGGCCAGCAATACGTCAAACAAACTGCACTTGGGCATACACCACAACAACTCGGACTTCTACATCGACGACATCGAACTGGTGGGAGCTTGGGATGACTACCTGACACCCGAGGACGGCAGCACGCTGGACTACTGCGTGAGCAACAGTTCGGATTCGTACAAGACCATCAGCGACCACATCTACATCCCTGCCGGACAGACGGTGAACGTGCGCACCTCGCGCTACTCGGAATGGACGAGCAAAGTGGCCGGCGAAGGCACGCTGAACATCTATGCCGGAGGCGAACGCTCGTACATCGGCACCAAAGCAAGCAAAGGCTCGACCTATCCCGACTGGAGCGGCATGAAGGGCGAGGTACACGTCTATCCCTACAAGGCTGTCATCAGCAATTGCGGCTTCTACGGCCTGTTGCTGAGCAGCGGCACATTCCAACCGGACAACATCGAGGCATCGAACTACAACCGCCTGTTTGAGGGCAAGAAGGTAGTGCTGCACAACGGTGCCACCATCGCCATCGAAGCGAACACACGCGGTGTGCGCATCGGCGAACTGCATACCGAGGCGGGAAGTACCCTGAGCGGATACTACAAGAGCAGCTCGGCCAACTCATACTTTGTGTTGGGAGGCAGCAACACCAACGCCACGCTGGCCGGAAAGATACATGCTACCAACGGCAACAAGGTGGGCTTGATTAAGGAGGGAACAGGCAACCTGACCATCACCGGCAACGACAACGACATCAACGCCGGCATCCGTCTGCTGGAGGGAACCCTTACCATCGACAACGATGCACAAGCTGCCCAGACAGGCAAGAAGAGTGGTGCCACAGGAAGTAGCGGCACACTGACAGTGTTCGGCAAAGGCACATTGGCCGGAAACGGTTCCATTGCTGCTCCCACGGAAGTGTACGGCACCATTGCCCCTACGGGCACCTTGCACTTTGCCAACTACAAGGCCACAACCTCGGCCTTAAAGGTGACGCTGCACCCCGAGGCCAACATTGTCTGCACCGTAAAGAGTGCCACCGAATATGCCCAACTGGACATCAGCGGTACCTTGGCACGCAATGGCAAGACGGAGGAGTTTGAAGACTCGGAAGAGATGCCCTCCCTGACCATTGCCCTTGCAGAGGATGCCACCTTGGCCATGGGCGATGAACTGACCTTATTGACGGCTACACAGAAGAGCGGAACAGACTGGAACCTGCATATCCGCTATCCCCAAGCATACACATGGGCAGTAGAGCAACGCCAGGAGGAAGATGGCTCGTTCAGCGCAGTGGCACGGGTAACCTCGTTGGCATACGGCAATCAGGGCGAAGGCAATGAAGAGGGCGGCCAAGAGGAGGAAAACAAAGGATATCCCGACGATGACTGGACATTCGACCTGACCGACAAGACTCCCTTGCGCACATACGCCGAGCAGTTAGGAAAGTACATCGGTGTGGCCGGTGCAAGCTATCGCTACGACTGCAGCCGCAACGACGGTGAGACGGGTCTCGTGGGCAACCAGTTCAACATGATAGTGGGAGAGAACGAAATGAAGTTCGATGCCACCGAACCCGAACAGAACAGCTTCAGCTACGGTGGTTCGGATGCTATCGTTTGGGTGGCCGACCGCTTCGACCAAGTGGTACGCGGACACACCTTGGCCTGGCATTCGCAAGTACCCGGATGGGTCAGCCAGGATGGCAAGAAGAACAACCACAACTTCACGCGCCAGCAGTTGTTGAACATCCTGAAGAACCACATCTTCAACGTGGTAGGGAAATACAAGGGACGCATCCGCGAATGGGACGTATGCAACGAGGTGTTGGACGATGACCAGAGTATCGTACGTACAGACCCCACAGCCTACAAACTGCGCCCCAGCATCTGGAGCACCTACATCGGCGAGGAGTTCATCGACTCGGCCTTTGTATGGGCGCATCAGGCCGACCCGCAAGCCAAGCTCTACATCAACGACTATGGCGTGGAATTTGCCGGTAGCACCAAGACAGAGGCTTACTACAACCTGGTAAAGCGATTGAAGGATGACGGCCTGCCCATAGACGGTTGTGGTCTGCAATGCCACCTCACCACCGGCGAACTGGATACATTGAAACTGGAGAAGAACATCCAACGCTATGCCACCTTGGGATTGGACTGCATCATCACCGAACTGGACATTGCATTGGCTGACCCATCGGCTACCGATGCACTTGACCTCCAAGCCAAGGAATACGGAGCCATCACCCGCATCTTCCTGCGCAACGACAACTGCCCTTCGATGCTCGTGTGGGGCATCTCGGACAACCACTCGTGGCGCGATAACCAGCCATTGCTCTACGACAGCAGCCTGAAACCCAAACCCGCCTACTACAACGTGCACGCCCAACTGCGACTGACCGCCGAGCGACACGCGGCAAGCATCAAGGAAACACCACAGACTGCCCCCACAGCTCCTCTTGTGAGCACCACCTACTTCAACCTGTGCGGCCAAGCCGTCGCCACTCCCCAAGGCATTGTCCTTGAACGGCGGGTGTATGCCGACGGCACGGTATCAGTGAAGAAGCGCATATATTAGCCATTCTTTTCTATTTCGATACAGGAGGAAAAATTAGGCGCGGATTGCGCGGATGACACGGAGAAACTATAACCTACCGGGTAGGGAAGCCGATTTGATGTACCCACTTTTGAAGATTGGCTTGTACTATCTTTGTCATTCTTCACTGCGTTCAGACGAGTCGTTGAGGAAAAAACGACAGAGACCGTCAGGAATTTATAAAACGGAAAACCGTGTAATCCGTGGAGTTCCTTTGAGCAAAGCAAAAATCCGTGCCTAAAAAATATGAGTGCTTGAATTATCTCCCCTTTAGTATGTGTTACTTCCACTCAATGCGGAAGCGTGTCAGGCCGTCGGGCCAGGTGCGGAGGGAGAAGGTGCAGCCGTGTTTCAGCAACACCTCGCGGGTGAAGATGAGGCCGATGCCCTGCCCATCGGGTTTGGTGGAGAAGAAGGGAGTGAAGAGCTTCTGCTCCGTTTCTCGGCTGATGCCCCGTCCGTTATCGGCTATCTCAATGACGGTGTAGGGCGACGACGCGGTGGTGAGGACGATTTCTCCTTCATCGTGTCCGATACTTTCGACCGCATTCTTTATGATGTTCTGCAGCACTTGTGCAAAGAGCGGTGTGTCAATCTTCACTGGCAGCGGGTCAGGACAGAGCTGCAGGCCGAGGCGGATGCCCTGTGGCAGGCAAAGTCCCTCTAAGATGCAGAGATTGTTCCGTACCAATGTGTTCAAGTCAACCTCCTGCAGTTGTGGCTCGGGAATCTTCACCACGTCAGCAAAGCGGGTGATGAAATTGCTCATGCTGTAGCAGCGCTCCACGCAGACGGCCATCACTTCGTGCAGCTCTGCCGTGTCATCCATTTCGGCCAAAGCCTGATTTACGGAGTCGAGGGTGGAGGTGATGCCGGCCACGCTGTTGTTCACCTCGTGGGCTATCATGCGGATGACTTTCTCGTAGGCTTTCTTTTCGGCCTTCATCACTTCATCGGTCAGACTCTCAATCAGGATGAACGGGTGGGGGAATCCCCGATCGACAAACGACAGGTGCGACAGGCGATAGACCATCGAATCGTTCAGCCGTACCGTGCGTGTCTCACCCCGTGGGATAGCTGCAATCTCGGCTGACAGTGGTGTCTCTATTTCCTTGAATTGTTTTCCCTTTATTTCCTCTACCGATGTCAGCCCCATGAAGCGCAGGGCGGCCGGGTTCATGTCGGTGATGTGACTGTCGAAGTCCTGCAACACCACTCCCATGGGCGACACGCTGATGAGCAAGTCCAGAAAATGGTTCTGCTCCCTCACGCGCAACCGTTCGTTCTTCAGTTGTTCCAACATGCGGTTAAAGGTGTCGATTATTTGGTCCGTTTCCCGTTGTCCCACGGGTTTCAGCCGGCTGCCGAAATCCTGTTCGCGCAGCAAGTCCAATCCGCCTGTCAGTATATAGATGGGTTTCACCACCTTTTGGTAGAAGTAGTACAGGCCCACTAATGTGACGGCCACCGTGGCCTCGGCCACATAGAACAGCATGCCCCGCTCATCTACTGACAGCAGACCCAGCAGGAGGGCAATGACAATCAGCAGCGTTGCCAACAGGATGAACATTCGTTTGAAGGAAAACATATTTTTGCTTTTTAGTTGACGAATTGTCAACTCATTCAATTCCATATTTCTCTAATCTCCGATAGAGTGCTCCACGGCTGATGCCCAGTTCCACGGCTACGAGCGAGAGGTTGCCCCGGTAGCGGCTGATAGCTTGCAGGATGGCCTGTTTCTCTATTTCGTCCAGTGTCAGTCCTTCGGTGGCAGGTGGAGTGGTTGTTTGGGGCGCTTCCGATTGGCCTGAGAGAGAGTGCATGGCCTTGAAGTCATCGGCCGTCAGTTCCTCGTTGCCACTCACCAACAGGGTACGTTCCACCAAGTTTTTCAGTTCGCGTATGTTCCCGGGGTAGGGCAGTGTCCGCAGGTACTGCATCGCTTCGGGGGTGACGCTTACCGGTGGCAGTCCGTTCAGCTGGCATTGTTGGTCGATGAAGTGGCGCACCAACAAGGGAATGTCATCGCGTCGTTCGCGCAAGGCTGGCAGGTGTACCGTGATGAGGTTGATGCGGTAGAAGAGGTCTTCGCGGAAAGTTCCCTCGCGCACCATCTGTGGCAAATCGGCATTGGTGGCGCTCACCACGCGAATGTCCGTCTTGCGCGGTGTGCTCTCGCCTAACCGTTCGAAGGTCTGTTCCTGTAGCACGCGCAGCATCTTCACTTGGCAACTCAGGTCCAGTTCGCCTATTTCGTCCAGAAAGATGGTGCCCTTGTCCGCCATTTCGAAGCGTCCTGCCCGGTCGTTCACAGCACCGGTGAAGGCTCCTTTCTTGTGTCCGAACATTTCACTCTCGAACAGCGATTGCGAGATACCGCCCAAGTTCACCTTTACGAAGGGCTTTCCCCGTCGCGGACTGTTGCGGTGTATTGCCTCTGCTATCAGTTCCTTGCCTGTTCCGCTCTCGCCCGTGATGAGCACCGAAGCATTGGTGTGGGCAATGCGCTTTGCCACCTCCAGCACCCTCAGCAGTCCCTCGCTGCGGCCGATGATGTGGCTGCGGTCAAACTCTCCGTCATCCGCATTCGTTGTATTGTCAGAGGTCTTTCCGGCGGTAAGTTCGAGCGCTGTTTCGATGCGTTGCATCAGTGCCACGTTGTTCCACGGTTTGGTAACGAAATCGAATGCGCCCGCCTGCATCCCCTTCACGGCCAGCTGGATGCTTCCCCACGCTGTCATCAGGATGACTGGCACTTGCGGGCAGAAGAGTTTCACCTGACGGAGCAGTGTCAACCCCTCCTCCCCGTCGGTAGCGAGCGAGAAGTTCATGTCCATCAGCATCAGTCGGGGCGCAGTCTCCCTTATCACCTCCAGTGCTTCCTTGGGAGTGCCCACGGCCGTCACCTCGTGCCCCGCCCGCTTCAGCATGAAGCCCAGCGACGAGCGTATGCTCTGATCATCGTCTATTATCAGTATCATGGAACTTTTTTGTCACCCGAACAAATCGGCATGTATGCCTGTGTCGGTTAAAATTAAAATCACTTCTTATAAGAACGCTTGAACTGGTTAGAGAAAAGAATATCGTATTTCATGCCTCTAATTCAGACATTAGTTCAGCTATGCTGCCGACCCGTGTTACTTGTCCGTTTTTCACCTCTTCGATGGCTCGTGAAAGAGTTCCTTTGCGTGTCGCCGCTTTACGTGTCGTCGTAGTTCGGACTATAGACACACCTTTCAGATTATTTAATATTTTGCGTAATCCGGGTAGCAGACTTCTGTCTTCAATATTCAATACTATCTGTGTCATCTCTTTTTGGATTATAATGAAACTGATTTTCTCCTGCAAAAGTATCTTATCTTCTTCATATTTCCAAACAAATGGCCGGAAAAGATGCTTTCACCTCCCCTTCACTATCGCTTCAAAGTCGGCATCGATGCCCGTCTGCTTGTCGAAGTCCCAAAGGGTGAGGCTGCGGAGCTGGTAGTAGTAGTACCAGTAGTAGAACAGTTCGGTGATGTGCTTCTGTCGCGCCTCGTCCTTGCTCACTTGCGCGTCGTTGAGGTCGAGGGTGCTGATGCGGCCGATGAGAAATGTCTCCACGTTGGTGTGGTAGCGGCGTTGGGCAATGCGGTCGGCCTCGCGGGCAATGTCGAGTTGGGCGCGCTGGTTGTTGTACTGCTCCACGAGGATGAAGAGGTTCTGGTTGAAGTTCATGCTCTCCTGCCGGAGGCGGCTGGCTGTCACCTCGCGGTTGCTTTCGGCCACCTTCACCTGTCCGCGGCGCTTGCCCCAATCGACGAGCGGGATGTGGAAGCCCACCTCCACTACCTGGTTGTCCAACAAGTGGTCGTAGGCTCCATCCATCGTGCGGTCGGTGCCCGTGTAGCCCACCTGTGCAAAGAGGGTTATCTGCCGGCGGTTGCCCCGTGCCTTGGCCACCTGATAGTCGGCTTCAAGCTGTCGGCGGCGTATGTTGTGGACGAAGGAGTTGTTCTCCAACGCCTTCTGCAACACCTGGCTATACTCCAGCAGTGTGCCGGGAATGGTGTCGGGCAGTACCGGTTCCAGTTCCTCCTGCTCGTTCCATCCGAGGAAGGAGCGGAGTTTGAACATGTGGCTCTTCATGCTGCTTTCGTTCTCGGTGAGGGCCGATTGGGCGTTCAGCACATTCAGTTCCAGTTGCAGCAGGTCGTTCTCGCTTATCTGCCCCATGCGACGTTTGGCCTTGGCCACCTCGTGCAGCTTGCGGGCATTGTCGAGGTTTTGGCGGGCGATGCTCACATTCTCGCGTGCAAGAAGGAGGTTGAAGAAGTAGTTGATGGTGCTCATCGTCACCTCCTCGGTGGCGCTGAGGAAGGCAGCCTTGGCCCCAGCATAGCGCACGGGTTCGATGCGGCGGTCCCACTTCACACTGTTCACGCCGAAGATGGGTTGGCTCAGTTGCAGTGCCACGGGCACCGACATGTAGCGCTCCGTGTGGTCGCCCGTCAGCTGTTTCATGTAGTCGAGCGACGTTTGCAGGGAGAGCGTTCCACCCGTAGGCCAGATCTTCTGGTTGATGGCCAGTGCGCCGTTCATGCCCAAGTAGTTGTTGCGCACGAAGGTGTAGGAGCCGTCCTCCTGCTGATACGAGTTGTAGCGCTTGTTGTAGTTGGGCAGCGAGGCCGACAGGCTCATCTCCGGCAACAGGTCGGCGCGGTGGGTGCGGTATTCCCAATAGGCCGTCTTCAGTTCGTTCAGTGCCACGGCAGCATCCACGCTCTGTGTGCGTGCCGTCAGGATGGCCTCTTCAAGAGTGATGGGGCGTGGTTGGGACGACAATGCCGAGCAGGCGAGCAGGCTGCAGAGGAGGAAGAAGCCCCTGCGGACCTTGCGACCCCTGCGGACCCTCCCCCTGCCCCTCCCAAGGGAGGGGAGCAGAATGTTTCGACTATGATGATGTTTCTTGTTCATGATGTAATAAGTTTGGGAATAATATACTTTTTGATACAGCCGTAGGGGCGTGTCAAAATGCAGATGCGCTTCTTTAAGCCCTCCCTCACAGGGAGTGTTGGGGTGAGTCTGTTCTTCACTCCACCTGTCTTCCGTCGAAGAAGCGGATGGTGCGCGAGGTGGTGCGTGCCTGTTCCTCGTTGTGGGTCACCATCACGATGGTGCGGCCGTCTTCGCGGTTCAGTTGGCGTAGCAGGTCCATCACTTCGGCACCCATCTTTGAATCGAGGTTACCCGTCGGCTCGTCGGCCAGAATGATGTCCGGATTGCCGATGAGGGCACGGGCGATGGCCACGCGCTGGCACTGTCCGCCGGACAGTTGCATGGGCATGTGGCGCATGCGGTGGCTCAGCCCCACACGCTCAAGCACCTCCTTGGCCAGCCGTGTGCGTTCGCCCGCCGACACGTTGCGGTAGAGCAAGGGCAGTTCCACATTGTCGATGACATTCAGCGAGTTTACCAGGTGGAACGATTGGAAGATGAATCCCAACCGCTGGTTGCGGAACTCGGCCAGCTCCTTGTCCTTCAGTGTCATGGCCTCGGTGCCACACAGTTCGATGGTGCCGCTTGTAGCTTTGTCCAGCAGGCCGATGATGTTGAGCAGCGTGGATTTGCCACATCCCGAAGGCCCCATGATGCTGAGGAATTCGCCTTTCTTTACTTCCAGATTCACGTTTTCCAGTGCCTGGGTTTCCATCTCGTTGGTGCGGTATATCTTATTGATACCGGTAAGTTTGATGATTGACATATTATCTTGTTTTTTGTTAGTTTATAATTGGTTGTTTGCTCTCAGGAGTTAAAGGAGTTATCGCTTCGCTAGGAGTTATCACTTCGTTAGGAGTTAAAGCCAATTGTATAGCAAAACTATTGGCTAGCAGGCAGAGCCTGCGCTAACTCCTTTAACACCTTTAACTCCTCTAACTCCTTAAAAAATTACTCATCTCTCAGCGCCTCTGCCGGCAAGTCTTTGGATGCCTGTTTCACGGGGAACCACGTGCCAAGCAGGGCAATCAGCACCATCAGGATGTAGATGAGTGCATCGGTGGCGAGGGTGAGCCACGTTTTGCTGTCCTGCCAATAGTGGGCGGTGAGGTCGATGACGTTCCACTCCAGTCCATGGATGTAGTGGATGATGAGCGGTTGGGCAATGAGAAAGCCGATGGTGACCAGCATCCATGCCTCCGTCATAAACTGGCGGGTGATGGTGGCCTGCGAGGCTCCGATGCTGCGCATCAGCCCAATCTCCTGACGGCGTGCCCGACAGCGCACCCAGAACGTTCCCGTCATGCCGAGGAAGACACAGAGCAGCACGAAGAAGAGCATCACGGCGGTGTAGCGGTAGTGGATGTAGATGCCTAACATGCTGTTGAACCACTCCAAACTCTCTTCAAAACTCAGTATCTCTTTGATGGCTGTGGGGGTATTCTCGAAGTCTGGGGCAATTTCGCTCATTATCCGTTCGCGGAAGGCTTTGCCATCCACGCCCTTTTTCAGACGATAGGTGATAACGTGGTTGGACGTGTTTCTTCCGTAACTGTTTGGTGTAAGTATGAAGGTACTGGCTGACGGAGCTTGAAAGTTGCTACGCTTGTAGCCTTCATACACTCCGACAATTTCGAAATAGTTGTTTGCATTTGACCCTTCGGGAAGCTTTTTGCCGAGGTGAACCTTTTCGCCTATCACATCTGTCCGTCCGAACAGTTGTCGGGCAAAGGCGGCTGACACGATGCCTTGCGGACATGCCAATTTTGCTTCTGCCAATTGCAGCGGTTCGCCTGTGCGGGCATCTTTCAGTCCATACACTTTCAGTAAGTCGGTAGTTCCTTCTTTGATGAATGTCATATAGAGTGAGGCTTTGATGCGGATGCTTGCTGTATCGTCGCTGACGAAACCGTTTGAATTGTGTGAACCGGAACCAGGGTAAGAGTCGTCGCGTACGGTGGCCACAGCCTCCACTTCGGGACGGTTCTTGATGGTAAGCAGCAACAGGTTGAAGTTACTTTGGAAGATGGAGTCGCGTATCTCGCGTTCCCGGCGGGCATACCTGAACTTGCTGCCTTCTTTCAGTTTAATGAGGTAAGCGTTTTCTGTCTCGTAGCCATCGGGAAGCATGTAGTCGATGGAGCCTCTCACGACCTCTGCCGATGTGGTGAAGAGGAAGAACGCGATAACAATCAGTTCCAGCAGAATCCAGCCGTTTTGTCGCCGCTGGTTCCACAGTTGTTTGAAAATCATTTTTATCATATCGGATAATGCTTTTATTGTTTCTTTATTGTTCTGTTTACTGCTTGCTGTGCAAAGACTCTATGATTGAATGCCGGAGCGCCCACACGGTGGGGATGAGTGCTGAGATGACATTCAGCAACAGACAAGCACCAAAGGCGCAACCGATAATCCACGAGCTGAAGAGCATTTCAGGGGTGATGCGCGGGCTGATTCCGGCAAAGGAGTAGAGGTCCGTATCGTCAAACAGAGACAGAATCCACTGGCTGCACGTGGCGATAATCAGGTAGGCAATGAGCAGTCCCACGATGCCGCCGGCCACGGTGAGTGCCAGATTTTCGCCCAACACCTGTTTGATGATGGCAAGATTGGAGGCACCGTATGCCTTGCGCACGCCTATCTCCACTTGCCGCTGATCCATGCGCGATGAAATCATGCCGCTCAGGTTCAGTGCCGGGATGAAGAGCATGGCCAACAGCAGGTAGAGCAATTTCAGCACAACCTCCTTGACGGAGACCTCTTTATCGTGCTGGTAGTAGCTGAGCCAGTTTTCCACGGGTTGCCCCTTCAGTTCGTGGGTCGTCTCGGGATGGTCGGCATCATATTTGCGGAAGGCTTCGATGACCTCTTGTTTCAGCGAATCCACTCCCGCCTTGGTGGCTGCTTGCAGGGAAATATGGAAATTGCCGAGAAAACCTTCTTTCTGAACTTGCTTGGCGTAGTCGTTGATGGGTATCCACGCTGCGGCGTAGGAATCGGGAGTGGCCACTGAACTGTTTTCTACCACACCGACAATTTTCATTTCTTTGCCTTCAAGTAGAATCCGTTCGCCTGCCACATCCGTTCGCCCGAACAGTTGCAGGGCTGTCTTCTCCTGTATAACAGCTACCTGTTGTTTGGAGTTCAAGTCCACGTCCGTAAACGGCTTTCCGTTGATAAACCGGAATGTGAAGAGTTTCCAAAAGTCGGCGTTCACCATTTTGATGATTCCTTTTGAGTGGTTACTTTCCCCGGGTTTTCCGATTTCTTTTGGAGATAAAGTGTTGCTGGTTCCGAATACCGCCACAGCCTCTGCCCGGGTTTGCTCTTTCAGGTACTTTCCCAAGTAGGGCGAACAACAATTGCTTTGATACATCCCCCGATTGTCGTTGTAGTGGAGGGTCAGTCGTCTTATCACCAGCGTCCTCCCCCGGTTCTCCTCGGGATAGATGGGTGCGAACTTGATGTAGTGGACGATGAAGAGTATCATCGTCAGTGCGATGGCCAGTCCTGTGCCAATCACGTAGATGGAGGTGAAGAGCTTGTTCTGCTTCACCAAGTTCCATGCTTGTCTCAGATAGATTTTGAACATATAGTTTGGGTTTAGTATTATTCCACTTTCAGTTTCTCATACTCCTTCCACCGTGCCATGTCGCTGATGACGACCTGTTCGCCGGGGTTAAGCCCTTCGACGACCTCCACATACCGGTAGCTGCTTTCGCCCAGTCGGACGGTGCGGCGGTTGAGCGTCTGTCCGTCGGGCGAAAGGACGAAGAGCTGCGTCTGTCCGCTGCCGAGGTAGTACGAGCCGTTGGCAATGCGCAGGGCGTTGTCCTTCACGCTGCCCACCACATGCACGTCGGCATTCAGTCCCGAGCGCAGGCGGCGGTGGCGTGGGTCGAGCGGATGCACCACAAAACTGATGATGCCATCCTTCGACAGGGGCGTGATGCTCGTCACCCGTCCCTCTAGTTCGTCCGTGCCGATGCGGATGACGGCTTTGGCTCCCACCCGCACACGGTCGGCGTAGGCATCGGCCATCTCTACTTCCAGCTTGAAGTTCGAGAGGTCGGAGAGCGTGGCCACCTGACTGCCCTGCGACACCTGTGTGCCTATCTGGCTATTTATATAGGTGAGGATGCCCGCCCGTGGTGCGCGTATCTGTGCGTCCTCCAGTGTGCGGCGTGTCTCGGCCAGGTTTTTCCGGAAGATTTCCAGTTCCAATTTCTTCACCTTCAGGTCGGCCTCGCGCACCTGTTGCTCGTTGGTGTACTGTTGGCGCAGTTGCTCCAGCTCCAGACAGCCTGTGTTGTAGGCCAGTTCGGCCTGACGCACCTTGTCGGTGGTGCCCGAACCAAGGCTGTCGAGGTAGCGCTCGTTGCGCAGCTCCACCTCCAGGCGGTTCAGCTTCATTTCGCTCACACGGATGTTCATCTGCAGGTCGCTCAGCCGCGTCAGGTTGTTCAGCCGCAGCTGCTCCAGCTGGTAGCATTTCATCTGCTCCTCGTCCAACAGTTTGCGGTAGCTGGTCTCGGTGCTCTGCAGGTCGAGCCGCAGGATGGGGGTGCCGGCCGCCACGCTGTCGCCCTCTTTGCAATAGACCTCCACGATGCGCGACGTGATGGGCGAAGTCATCAGCTCCTCGGCGGCAGGCACTACGCGTCCCACGGCGGCCACACTCACTTCGATGGCTCCGCGCTCCACGGTGCTCGTCTTCAGGTCGGCCAGCTGCACACCACTTTGTGCCCAACGGGTCAGCCCCATCACAGCGGCAAAGCCCACGGCCACAATGCCTGTGCCTACAAGCACCTGGCGGCGCAGGCGCTTTCTTCTCTCTTCTTTGGGTATTTCTCTGTCCATATTCGTCTATTAGTTTTTTTCGTTTCCTGCCATAGTAAAGTGCAAATCCTGTGCCAAACATGCAAGTGGTTGATTTATAGCGGAAACCCGAAAACATCCACTGTCCGAAAACGGACACTCTGTCCACTTTTGGCGGGCACAGGCGGACAGCGGAATAAGTGTATCGTTGCTTTGTCATTTTGAGCGTAGCGAAAAATCTGGAGGCGTACCCCTGAAGCGGAATGAAAAAAGCCATTTTTTGCTTAAAAATTGCACTACGCTCCAACCGAGTGTCTAGAAATTGGACAATTTTGGGGTCTGAAAAACGATTTAACGATTTTTATAATTTATATTCTTGCACAATTCAATACCTTTGTGTGGCGGGTCGGAAATCCCCTTCGGTCGGGCACAGAAAATGAAGCGCTCCGCTGGCAAAGAAAGGACAAATCCAGCCATTGCGAAGCGCAAGTGAAATGCCCTTAAGAGATATTCCCGTTTCTGTTAAGCGTAACTGGATTTACTCTTAAGCGTAACTGGATTTACGCTTAAGCGTAATTGGATTTACCCTTAAGAGAAACTATGGTTTCCTAAGAGGGGATTTCAAGGAAACTGTAAAATAGAGAAAATGAATTGAATAAAAAGGAATAAATAACTTAAAAACAATCCCTGAATACTCCCCCTACAAGGGAAGTCAGAGGGGGCCTTCAACATTATGATAGAGCATAATCTAACTCTCGCGTGGCGGCAACTGGTAAAGTACCGCCTGCAATCAGCGGTCAGCGTAGTGAGTCTGGCCATCGGCTTTGCCTGCTTCGCACTGGCAAGCATGTGGATAAAGTATGAGACGACGTATGATGAGTTTCATAAGGATGCGGACAGGATGTATTGTCTGATAAGGGAAAGGAACACTGAAACTATAGATTGGCAAATGGATGGGGCTTTTTGTGACAGTGTGATAAAATACTGTCACGAGGTGGAGGCCGCCACACCATTTTTGAACGGTTACGAATGGGACTTGCGTCAAAACGGCACGTTCCTTGCGACAATAGAATACACCTCTTGTGACAGTTCTTTCCTCGAGATGTTCAATATACAAATATTAGCTGGTACTGACGGATTCCTACACAACGATCGGGAGGTTGCCATTAATCGCCTGACAGCTGAGAAGTTATGGCCCAACCAAAATCCATTGGGACAAGAGTTTACTTTAGATGGAGGGACAGAGGGTAGTATAGTCCCTTATACGGTGACGGCGGTGGTTGACGGTTGGGACGAACATAGTAGTCTTCACTTCGACCTGTTGCGTAACAATACCTCTCATAAGAATTATAATCCTTTCAAAGATTACAACATACCTTTTTCTCCAAGTTTTGCTCACATTCTCCGTCTTTCACCTCATGCCGATGTGGATGACATCAATGCAAGATTGGATACACTGGATTTCTTTGGTAATCGCAAACAGTTTTCTGCAAAGGGGAAGTTTAAGCTACTGCCTCTCGACCAACTCCGTTACACGATATACCAAGGGTACATGAACGTAAAGCTGAATTACATCTATCTGTTTGCTTTGGCAAGTAGCTTGCTTATTCTATGTGGATTGCTCAACTACTTGACCATGTTCATCAATCGTCTCTTCATCCGCCAGCGCGAAATAGCCCTGCGCACGGTGTTCGGCGCTACGGGACGCAACCTGACGGTGCAGTTTCTCACCGAATACGGATTGCTGCTGCTGATAGCCGCTTTCTTCGGCCTTATCTTCATGAAATGGGTGTTGGCCGCCTTCCGCCAACTGGCCGAACTGCCCGAGGGATGGGGCTTTTTCTATCGGGAAACGTTCATCAGCATGTTCCTTGTCCTGGGCGTATCGCTTCTCATCTCCCTGCCCGTCATCCAGTTCTTCCGCCGACAGGCTCTGCAGAACTCCATACAGGCCCAAGTGGGACTGTTCAGCTACAACAACTTCCGCAAATTGAGCGTCTGTCTGCAAATCGGCATCAGCATCTTCTTCATCTTCTGTACCGTGGTGTTCCAAAAACAGATTCATGCCCTGCGCTACAATGATTTCGGCTTTGAGCGTAACAATATCGGTCTTATTCAGACTTACGACCTAACGGAAGATGAAATAGAATCTTTTGCCAGTTACCTCCGCCAACAACCTGAGGTGGTGAAACTGATTCGTAGAAAAAACTCTCTGTTCCCTAATTACAAAGGAGCGATGATAGGTGTAGGTGGGGCTTTCGGCCCGAATCGCGATAAGGTGTTAAAGGAAATCGTCAGTTTGCAATATTTTGAAGACAAGGAGTATGCAATGCTTGAATTCTACGGATTGAAATTACTGAAAGGACGCTATCTCTGTGAAGAAGACGACCCAATAGCCATTGTTGTCAACGAGACTACCGTCAAGAAGTTCAATTGGGACGATCCGATAGGCAAGAAGATAGAGTATTCATCGGACGAAATTTTACATGTGGTGGGCGTTGTCAAAGACTTCTACAACATGGGACCTTTGCGAAAACCGAACGCGACATTCTTTTGCAAAGAGATGACTTGGATACCTTCAAACGATCCTGGCACTATGTTTGTTTTCAAATACCAAGGTGAAGATTGGAAAACGCTCAAGAGAAAATATGAAGAATATATCAAGCGATACGAGGGAGGCGAATTCTTTTTTGAGGATGCAGAAGAAGAGTTTGACAAATTTCTGGAATCAGAATTAAACCTGCAAAAGCTTCTCAATGTCATCACCATCGTCTGCATCCTCATCGCTCTCTTCGGCGTGTGGTCGATGATTATGCTCACTTGTGAACAAAGAAGAAAAGAGATTGCCATCCGCAAAGTGTTCGGCGCTACAGTGAAGGATATTCTCGACATGTTCTTCCTCGAATACATGGCGCTGCAAGCCGTAGCAGCCGTAGTGGCCTTCCCCATCGGCTATGCCTGCATGAAGCCGTGGTTGGAGCAATACGTGGTGCAGACCGAAATATCGTGGTGGATTTACGTGGGCATCTTCCTCCTTGTCGCCCTGCTCGTCGCCCTCTGCATCGGCTGGCGCGTGTGGAAGACGGCAACGGCCCGCCCGGCGGATGAGATTTGCAAGGGGTGAGGGGAGCCCCTCCCTAACCCTCCCCGAAAGAGAGGAGAACTGGAATAGCCAAATCAATAAAATCGTAAATAAATAGTAAATAATCAAATCGTAAATTTCTTCGATGATGAAACAGAAAAAACATTCCGTTGCGATGTGGGCGAGATGCGCCCTGCGCACACTTTCACTGGCAGCAGTGCTGCTCATGACTGGTAGTCCGGTACAGGCATTCAAAAAGCAGTTCAAAGATGTACAGTGGCTGAACAGCAATATCAGCAATGCAGAAATCACCCACGTGATGCTGACCGACACGGCCACCATCGTCACTTTCCACAAGCACGACACGAACAATGGCTTCCGCTTTGACCGGGCCACTTGCCTTGTGGACGACAAAGGCAAGGAGTACCGCATCATGCGCAGCCAAGGAGTCCCCGGCGAGAAGTTCGACCAATTCTTCCAAAAGGCAACCAACGAGGCAAACGACTTCAAACTGCTGTTCGAACCTCTGCCCAAGAAGACTCCTTTCTTTGATTTGATAGAGGGGAAAAAATCCGGTGACTTCCAGATCTTAGGCATACACGATGCCAAGAAGCCTATCCGCATTCCTGCTTTCGTGGATACGGTGAGTGTGCCACAGGACTTCATCCGCACGGACACCGTCTGCCTGCGCGGACAGATTGAGGGGTATTCACGCGACATGGGGTTCAACACCATGCAACTCTACCTGGGAAACGAACTGACAGGCGAGGACACACCCAAAGCCATCGATGTGCAGGAAGACGGGACATTCGAAGTCAAGTTTGTCGATTTTTATCCCAAGGAGCTCTATTTCTCTATCCGCACGGAAAACCTCTATCAGCCAATCAGTGCCTATCTGGTGCCGGGATGCACCACCGTGATCAACATCCACAAGGACTGGACGATGGATTACAAAGGCTCCGACGAAGAGGTACTCCGTTGCGAAAGGCTGATGATGAGCGGAACGGACTACATGAACAGCTATCACTACAGGGACTATGAAAAAGATAAGGAGGCGCTGTCGTTTGCAGAGATGCAGGAGAAACTGATGGGGCTGGCCAAAGCCAACGAACGAACGGTGGACTACATAGCCTGGCGCAATGGATTCACCCCATGGGAACAGCACTTGGCACACGTGTGGAACAAGTTGCGCCATGCCCGGTGGATTATGGATTACACGCTGGATGCCCGGTTTGCGACCTATCGAGAAGTGACGGGCGAAGACAGCATCCGTGCCTATAAAAAGTTGGCTGATGTAGGTGATGCGGCCAATTGGGGATTTTTCAGGGAACTTCCCTACAACGATGTCTCTTCACTGACCAGCAACAACATAAGCATTATGCTGAACCGCTATGAATTTGCGCCGGTGCTGGACGAAGCCTTCAGGCTCCTCATAGTGAAAGCCGACTATGAAGCAAGCAAAGACAGTACCATACTGGCCAACGACATGAAGGTGACAGGAGCGGACAGCCCCTCGCTATGGGGAAAGATTGTCGTACTGAGAAAGACGGAGAACAATCTCAAAAACTTCCGGAAGGAAAAGGAGGAACAGAAAAGGCTGGTGGAACTCCGCCGCGAAACATTGAAGCATCCCGGTCTGCAAGCCAATCTCGACCGTCTCTACGCCAAGGAGCTGGAGCGGCAGACACTCATCTACAGCCTGCCCGATACGGAAGCAACCCGTATCCTGCGCCGCATGACGGACAAGTACAGGGGGAAATACCTGCTCATCGACTTCTGGGGAATGGGATGCGGTCCCTGCCGGAGCGCCATCGAACACTCCAAGGAGTTGCGCAAGACCTTCAGACTCCATCCTGAGGTTGATTTCCTCTTCATCGCGGCACCTGAGTCAACCGAAGAGGCATACAACAACTACGTGAAGGAGAACCTCGATGGAGAGGACTGTCACCTCATCACCCGCGACGAGTACAACAAACTGATGGAACTCTTCCAGTTCAACGGCATTCCCCACTACGAAACGCTGGACAAGAACGGCAACGTGGTGCGCGAAGGACTGGAGTACCGCCTTTACAATACCGACACGTTTGAATGGAAACTGAAAGAACTGAAAAAACAATTGGAATAATTGGCTGTTCCGAAATACCATTCAAAAAAGCAAAATTCGAACTTTACTTTTGCCGCAAAGATACGCTTATATAATATAATAGGTGTCTAAAATTAGACATTCTGGCATCAGAAACAGACGTTTTTTTGACTTTACCCTTGGAGGAGAGATGGGAAACGACTATTTTTGCCACAAAGAAGAGTACCAGAAAAGAGTAGAACAAACAAAATTATAGAGATTATGAGAAAGAAAAGTATCCTGATGGCGGCACTGATGATGGGTGTCGCAAGCCTGATGTCGTGCACAGCGATTGGGCAGGAAAAGAAAAATTTCACTATTACGGGAAAGGCTTCTGACTTTGCCGACGGGAAGAAAGTGTACTTAATCAAATCCGTAGAATCCGAGGAGATTCCAGTGATGGATTCCACGGTAGTCAAGGACCACTATTTCGTATTGGAGGGGCGTGTGGAAACTCCGTACATAGCAGTAGTCGGGGTTGCCGATTCGTTGATGGCTCAAGAAGTTACAGTCATTGAACTGATTGTAGAACCAGGAAATATCCAAATCGGAGCATGGGAAGACGACAAACACCATGTGGCTACGGGCACTCCACTCAATGATGCCAATATGCAATTCAGTCAGGCCGTGGACAGCCTTTTCAGAAGTAATCCATCCGTACGCCCCGAAACGCTCTATCCTTTCATCTATCCGTACATCAAGGAGAACGTTGGCAATCTGTTGGGTGTCTATCTGTTTGAACGGTACGAGGCATCTATGTTCAACGACATGAGGTTAGAACTGGCAGGTGACTTGTATGCTGCACACAAAGATGAGAAATATGCAGACCTTGTCTCAAAGATAGAAAAGAAGATGGAACGGGAAAGACAAATGGCTGAACTTGCAAAGACAGTCCAACCCGGCAACCCTTACAAGAACATATCGGGGGAAAGCACTGACGGCAAGGAACTTTCGTTGAAGAGCGTTATAGAAAGAAAAGGCAACAGATACGTGCTGCTGGAGTTTTGGGCTACTTGGTGTGGCCCCTGCATGAGGGAAGTGCCCCATCTTAAGGAGGCTTACACCAGATTCCATGGTAAGGGATTCGAAATATACTCCATGTCCATCGATAAGGAAGACGACAAGGACAAATGGATGCAGACTATAAAGGAAAAGGGAATGGAGTGGACAAACGTCCTGTGTACAGACGCAAAGAATACCACCGAAGCATACGGTGTGCAGGGCATACCCGCCAATTTCCTTATAGATTGCTCAACCGGTCAGATTGTTGCAACAAATTTGCGAGGCAATGCCTTGACAAAGAAACTGGAAGAATTGTCAGGCAAAGAGTGATTTTAGACTTTACTTTTGCCACAAAGATACACTATAATAACGTGAGTTCATCCTTTCAGCACAATGGCTGAAAGAATAGTAATCATACACAAGGAAGAATGCTAATCTTACGGGCATAAGATTAGCATTCTTTCTTGTATTCCATAAACTCAAGATTGCTCAATTTTTACACTTCACTCCACCACCCAAGCAGGATTATGAGGTGCGGTGTCAGTGGGGTCGTATGTCCACTTTTCCATGATGGGAATTTGAATGGTATAAGTCTTTCCTCCAGGACGGACGGGAAGCGTGTTGGTAAGCAACCAAGGATTGGCTTCCTTGAGAAGCGACATGGGGACTCCCTGCCCTTTGGCAAAGGCTCCAAGGTCGGCGATGGTGGCCTTTACCTCGTAAGGCTTGGTGGGAAGCGCAGGATAGAGGTCGCTGGCACGCAGGATAAAACCATAGCGACGGGGCGAAGTGAAAACTTGCTTGGCTGCAAGGATGCGGAACATGTAACGGCTGGTCTCCTTATTGAGCCACATATCCATGGAGGTGTCGGTCTTCTGCTTCTCCAACTCCGAGGTGATACGGGCAAAACCGGCATTATAACTGGCTGCCACGGTGAGCCAGTCGCCGTACTTCCCGTATCCGTCCTTCAAGTATTTACAGGCGGCACGGGTAGCTTTCTCCACATGGTAACGTTCGTCGACGTTGGTATTTACTTCCAATCCGTATTCTTTGCCTGTGGCAGGCATAAATTGCCACAATCCAGCCGCCTTGGCGGGAGAGAGGGCACGGATATCTACACTGCTCTCGATGGCCATCAGATACTTGAGGTCGTCGGGCACACCGCACTCCTTCAAGATAGGTTCAATAATGGGGAAATAACGGTTGGCACGCTTAATCATAAGCAGGGTAGTGGTGTGTCCATAGGAAAATGTGATAAGCTCGCGATCCATACGTTCGTGCAAATCGGCACGACGAAGGTCGATTTTCTTCCCTGCAAAGGTCATTTCTGTAGGGACATAAGACGAGATAACTTGGCTGGGTTGCATGGAAGCCATCTCCTCACCCGTCTGTTGCGGTTGCTGGGCACAGGCTTGTTGCGAAGCCGACAAACAGCCTAAAAGAGCTATAATAAGGAGTTGCTTTGGTTTCATAGTAAGTGATAAAAGTTTAAAGTTTAAGGTTCAAGGTTTATAACCTTTTTGTTTTGTACCTAAAACCTTGATTTTATAGAATACACCTTTAATATTCTTTGGTGTAGATTTCCTCTTCTAAAGAGGTTTCCACTTGTGTGGTACTTTCCAATTGGGGAATGGAGATAATTGCTGCTTCGGAGAAATAGTTTGTGTCGGCAACGGACTCCACAACAGAGGTTCCGCTTGCTTCAACTGCTACGGGAAGTTCTTCGGCAACAGCGCTCTGCACTACGGGTTCTTTATGCACTTCTTTAGCGGCAAAAACTTGCTCGGCCAATTGTTTGTTTCCACGAATACGCTTGTAGGCAATCTTCGCAGCAGCTTGATGGCTCTCCTTTTTGCTGTATCCCGAGCCTTCGCCACACACGATACCGTTGAGCAGCACTTGGCTATCAAATACAGGACTGTATGATTCGCTACGTTCGCGATGTTGGCCTACAATCTTGAATTCGAAACGCACTTTCTTCTTCTGGCACCATTCAATAAGTTTGCTCTTGTAGTTCATCTCTTTATTGGCCACCTTGTCGATGTCGAGCAAGCGATGCAGAATACGCTCATTGATGAATTGCATACAACAATTGTATCCGCGATCGAGATAGATGGCTCCGATAAGCGCCTCGAAAGCATTTCCGCACATATAGCTGTTGTGGCTGCTGCTGGAGATGGAGTATTGGATGAGTTTGTCCAAACCGATTTCCACAGCTACACGATTAAGTGTGTCGCGCTGCACCAATTTTGAGCGTGTGTTGGTGAGAAATCCTTCGCGCTTTCCCTTAAAATGGCGATAGACAATATCGCCTACTACCGCACCCAAGATGGCATCTCCCAAGAACTCCAGACGCTCGTTGTTCACACGTTGGCCATCGGCCGTACGCTGGTGCATGGATTTGTGCATGAGTGCTTGCTTGTAGTAATGAAGATGTCGGGGATAGAATCCGAGGATTCGCTTTAAAGCACAATAAGCCTTCCTGTCCTTTCGGAACAGGAGGCTTACTGGAATAAGGATATTATCTGTCAGAAACACGGTTTAATCAACGTATTTCTTAAGGATTACACATGCGTTGTGTCCACCGAATCCGAAGGTGTTTGACAAAGCGGCATTGATGGCTCGCTTCTGAGCCTGACCGAAAGTGAAGTTCATCGCATAGTCAATGTTCTCGTCGTTGTCGCCTTCAGTATGGTTGATGGTGGGAGGCACAATGTCGTTCTGAATAGCCAATGTACAGGCGATGGCCTCTACGGCTCCGGCAGCTCCCAACAAGTGTCCGGTCATGGACTTGGTAGAGCTGATATTGAGCTTGTAGGCATGTTCGCCAAACACATCTTTGATGGCCTTGCACTCCGACACGTCACCCACGGGGGTTGAAGTACCGTGCACGTTGATGTAGTCGATGTCCTCGGGCTTCATTTCAGCATCTTCCAATGCATTCTGCATCACCAACTTGGCTCCCAATCCTTCAGGATGAGAAGCGGTCAGATGATGGGCGTCAGCAGACATTCCTACACCAGCCAACTCAGCATAAATCTTCGCACCACGAGCCTTGGCATGTTCCAATTCTTCGAGGATAAGACATCCGGCACCTTCGCCCATCACGAAGCCATCGCGACTGGCACTGAAGGGACGACTGGCTGTCTGCGGGTCATCATTACGGGTTGACAAGGCGTGCATAGCGGTAAAACCTCCTACACCGGCAGGACAGATTGCTGCTTCAGCACCTCCAGTAACAACCGCCGTAGCCTTACCCAAACGGATGAGGTTGAAAGCATCGGCAATAGCGTTGGAAGACGATGCACAAGCGGATGTGGTGGTATAATTAGGACCATGCAGACCGTACATGATGGAAATCTGTCCGGAAGCAATGTCGGCAATCATCTTGGGGATGAAGAAAGGGTTGAATTTTGGGGCTTTCTCCTTACCGTTGATAGCCCAGTTGCTTACCTCATCCTCGAAAGTATTGATACCTCCGATACCTACACCGAACACCACACCAATACGGGTCTTGTCAATCTCCTCTGCATCCAATCCCGAGTCGCTCATGGCCTGCTTGGCCACAGCTACTGCATATTGGGTGTAGAGGTCCATCTTACGTGCCTCCTTACGGTCAATACCGAAATCAGCGGCATTGAAGCCCTTTACCTCACAAGCAAATTGCGCTTTGTATTCAGATGCGTCAAAATGCGTGATAGGCCCTGCTCCACTCACACCTTCCAAAAGGGCTTTCCACGTTTCTTCAACGTTGTTGCCCAACGGAGTGAGTGCACCAAGGCCTGTCACTACCACTCTTTTCAATTCCATATTTTCGTATGAAATTCTTCTTCTTTCTTATTTGTTAGCTTCGATGTAAGAGATAGCGTCACCTACTGTGCCAATCTTCTCTGCTTGATCATCGGGAATTGAAAGACCGAATTCCTTCTCAAACTCCATGATAAGTTCTACAGTATCCAATGAATCGGCACCGAGGTCATTAGTGAAGCTTGCTTCGTTTGTAACTTCAGACTCTTCAACACCCAACTTATCAACGATAATAGCTTTTACTCTTGCTGCAATTTCAGACATAACTTAAATCTTTTTAGTTAATTAATTGATTTGATTATTTAAATTCTGTGTGCAAAGGAACACATATTCTTTCAAACTACAAAGAAAAAAGGGAAATAAACGCATTTTTCTGCACACATTTTATCTATTTGTGCAAAAAAAGAGGGGAAAATTGGCAATTTTGATGATAAAAACACTCTCTTTTTCTTGTTACACATACTCCCTTCGCAAAGGATAATTCCCCCTCAAAAATTCAAAATCCGATGGATTCTCTTTCAATGCCTGACTATCCCTCCAGGGATTGTAAAGGGAAAGAGGATTGCAAGGGTCGGCACCCGCGGGAGCGGGTGGGGGGGTGATGGCAAACGAATGTCCTTGCAGACCGAAGTGGTTGCACAGGGCTTCGAGCACCATGCGGGTGGCATTGGCCTTGCCATCGGCCGAATACCCTGCAATGTGAGGAGTGCCCAAATAGACACGCTCAAGCAATCGGAGGTCTATATCCGGCTCATTTTCCCATACGTCGATAATGGCTTCGCACACACGACCTTCGTCCAATGCACGCAACAGGGCTTGCCCATCCACCACCTCGCCTCGGGAGGTATTTATTATAATAGGTTTGCGCGCGAGCGCGTGAAAGAAGGTATCGTCAGCCATGTGCAGGGTAGGGTAATGACCGTCGCGCACCAATGGGGTGTGGAAGGTAATGACATCGGCTTCGCGCATCAGCTCCTCCAAAGGAAGGAAACCCTGTTCGCCACGCTCTGCACGTGGAGGGTCGCACAGAAGGACGCGCATCCCCAACTCCTTGCCCACCTCGGCCACCAGAGTGCCTACATGACCAACGCCCACCACACCTAATGTAGAGTGGGAGAGTGGGAGACCTTTCTCCTGACTGAGAAGCAGGAGCGACGAACGCAGATACTGGGCCACACTTCCTGCATTGCATCCCGGGCAATTCGTCCATCGGATGCCGGCTTGGCGAAGATATTCGGTGTCCAAATGGTCAAACCCTATCGTTGCCGTAGCAATGAACTGCACCCGGCTCCCTTCGAGCAATGCACGGTTGCATCGTGTGCGGGTGCGCACAATCAAGGCATCCGCATCGCGCACATCCTCGGCCGTGATGGCACTGCCGGGCAGATACATCACCTGGTCGGCCACTTGTGCAATGGCTTCACGGATATAGGGGATTTTATCGTCGATGATTACTTTCATGATTCTTCTCATTTTTAGGAAGATAAAAAGAGATAAAGGGAGATATCGCTTCGCTCTTTGGGGAGATAAAGGCCGTTTGTCTTCAATCTCTCGATTTCCACACTTCATTCATCCCAAGGATGAGGCAGGTTCAGCCTTGGGTTAAGGTAACCTTAACATAGGGCTAAGCTTTGCTCACCTCTAACACCCTCTTCACCACCATTTCGGGAGTGATGCGTGTGAGGCAACGGTAATCGCCATGCAGGCAGGGTTTGTTTCCGAAGACGGAACATGGACGGCAAGCAAGGTCGTTGATTTGCAAGGCATTCTCCGCACGTTGTCCGTATCCCATAAAGCCACAATAGGGATGGGTGGCTCCCCAAATGGATACTACGGGTGTGTTGACGAGCGAAGCCAAGTGCATGTTGGCCGAATCCATGCTGACCATCACGTCGAGGTGGCTCATCAGGATGAGTTCGCGCTCCATACGCAACCCCTCGGGGATAACGGCATGGGGATACTTCTGTGCCCACTCCTTCAGCACATTCATCTCCTTTTCGCCAGCACCGAAGAGGAACATGCGCACATCCTCTTCCTTGTCCAGCAGGGCCACCACCTGCTCCATCTGTCCGAGGGGGTAAATCTTGCCCTTATGGGCGGCAAAGGGGGCTATTCCCACCCACTTTTCTTTTTCCCTACGGGGGAGGATTTTTTCTTCCACGCGGGAAAAATCTCCGCGCTCCTTCCCATAAATGCTGGTGAACTCAATTTGTTCAATCGGGAGGCCCAACATGGCGAACACATCGCGGTAATGGTCGAACGAAGTGGCGAGTTGCTTCATCACCTTGTTCTTCGGGCGGATAAGCTGCTTCTTTTCGCTCCTCCCCTTGTCGATACACGCCACACGCACACCACACAAGCGGGCACAGGTGCGGAGTATCTTCGTGCGGAGCACATCGTGGAGGTCGGCCACAGCATCGAAGTGCAACTCCTTCCGCAATTCGCGGTAGAGGCGCACCATGCCCATAGGCCCCTTGTAGCGCTCGTCCTTCAAGTCGACACCACGGAAACTGACATTCTCGGGTATCTGCAGGAAAAGGGGACGCATGGATTCGCGACTGAGCACGGTGAACCGATGCTCGGGATACTGACGGGCCACCGTCCAAAGGACAGGTACCGTCATGGCTACATCGCCAAAAGCGGAGAAACGGGTGACGAGGAGGTGCATAAATTACTTATTTCCGTAAAGCACCGGATTCAACGATGGGTCGTTGTACATCTTCATCTGCTTGTACACCTTCATGTACTTGCGTCCGGCCTCGATGTCGGCAATCAGTTGGTCAATAGCGGTAGAGAGGTCGCGTTGTTGCTCGAGCAACACATTCAACTTGGCTTGGCAAGCGTTGCGGTGGGCATCGTCCACATCGGTGCGCTCAGTCTCCTGACGCATGTGGTAAATCTTCAGCGAGAGGATAGAGAGGCGGTCGATGGCCCAAGCGGGACTTTCGGTGTTGATGGTAGCCTCGGCCAAGGGAGCCACATCCTTGTACTTGTCGAGGAAATAGCTGTCGATAAGCTCCACCAAGTCCGTACGGTCTTGGTTGCTCTTGTCGATGCGGCGTTTCAACACAAGGGCAGCGGCGGGGTCAATCTCCGGGTCACGGATAATGTCCTCGAAGTGCCACTGAACGGTATCAATCCAATTCTTCAGATAGAGGTAATACTCGATGCTTCTCACCTCATAGGGATTGTTGATGGGAGTATCCACGTTGTCATGCACGTGGTAATCGGCAATGGCCTGCTCAAAAATGGGCCAGCTGAGTTCTGTAAATGTCATATTTTCGCGATGATATGATATAAAACGTCTTAATTGGTGCAAATATAGGCAAACTTTTCAGAAGTAGCAAGGATTTGATGTGAGAAAGAGCTTTTTCGTGAAGGAATTTGCTTTTTAGAGCTGCAACAACAACCATCACAAATAACGGGGATTAGTAGTGTTTTTAACAATTAAATAACGGGGATTGATAGCATTTTACCAACTATTTTTATGGGGATTGATAGAAATATTTCAATTATATTTGTTCAATTACAAGATTATCACTCGAACTAAAAAAAAGCGCAATAAATCGAATCATCCCTCTATTTACAGGAGAAAAATGCGTATTTACGCAAAAATCTCTTGCGGGATTATGATAAAAGAGCGTTAAATATCCCTAACGAAACCCTGTAAATAGGGGAATAATTTGTTATTTTGCACCAAATTTAGGTGTAGTGTGCCCATATCATAATGAAGAATAAGCAGCAATTTTTTTTTGACATGCAGTTCATCACGTCCTGCATCAGTACCACCATGGTGTTGATGTTGTTGGGGATGGTGGTGTTTTTTGTATTGTCGGCTGGCAATTTGTCGGTGTATGTGAGGGAGAACATCAGTTTCTCGGCCTTGCTGAGCGACGACATGAAGGAGACGGAAATCCTGAAATTCCAAAAGACACTGGAGGCACAACCCTATGTGAAATCGACCACCTACATCTCCAAGGAGCAGGCCTTGCGCGAGGAGACGGAGGCAATGGGCACCGATCCGCAGGAGTTCATCGGCTATAACCCCTTCACCGCTTCGATTGAAATCAACCTGAACTCGGCATACGCCAACGCCGATAGTTTGGCTTGGGTGGAGAAGGAAATCATGAAGAAAGGCAAGGTGATGGAGATTGTCTATCCCGAAGCTCTGATTGATACGGTAAACCGCAATGTGCAGAAAATCAGCATCGTACTGTTAGGTCTGGCGGCTTTGCTGATGGTCATCTCCTTCTCGCTCATCAACAACACCATCCGACTGACCATCTATGCCAAGCGCTTCCTTATCCACACGATGAAATTGGTGGGAGCCGACTGGTGGTTTATCCGCCGTCCCTTCCTGGTGCGCAACTTGTGGGTGGGCATCGTGTCGGGCTTGCTGGCCAATGGCTTGCTACTAATGGGCGGATATTGGTTGGTGAAATACGAGCCTCAACTCATCCAGATCATCAACACGGACATGATGCTCATGGTGATGGCCGCGGTGATGGCATTCGGCATCGTCATCACGGTATTGTGCGCCTACATCAGCATCAACCGCTACTTGCGGATGAAGACGGACACATTGTACAGATAAAAAGGGAATTATCAAACAATCATTATAAAAGCTATAGAAACTATAGGCACTATAGAAACTATAAGATTAAAGACTAAATATATGGACAAAAAGACACTCGCCTTTGGCAAAAAGAATTACATCCTGCTGGGCATCGGTATGGCAATTATCATCTTGGGCTTCATCCTGATGAGTGGCCCGGGCTCAACGGAGACACACTTCGAACCGGACATCTTCAGTGTGCGCCGCGTCAAGGTGGCTCCTGCCGTATGCTTCTTCGGATTCATCTTCATGATTTACGGCATCTTGTGCAAACCCAAGTGTAATAAGGAGGAGGCAATCGAAGAGTAAGCACACGTCATGGATACACTTCAAACCATTATCATTGCCATTGTGGAGGGACTCACCGAGTTCCTTCCCGTGTCATCTACGGGCCACATGATTATTGCCCAAAACCTGTTGGGCGTAGAGAGTACAACGTTCGTGAAGGCGTTCACCTTTATCATCCAATTCGGTGCTATCCTGTCGGTAGTGTGCCTCTATTGGAAGCGCTTCTTCCAACTGAACCACACGCCCGCTCCCGAAGGTGCAGGTTTTGTAAAACGCCTGTTGCACAAGTATGATTTCTACTGGAAACTGTTCATCGCCTTCCTGCCCGCGGCCATCTTTGGCTTGCTCTTCAGCGACGCCATCGATGCGATGCTCGAACGGGTGGAAGTGGTAGCCATCACCTTGGTATTGGGTGGTGTGTTCATGCTCTTCTGCGACAAGATTTTCAACAAGGGAAGCGAAGATACACCCTTCACCGAGAAGCGCGCCTTGATGGTGGGCCTTTTCCAGTGCATCTCCATGATACCCGGTGTGTCGCGCTCGATGGCCACCATCGTGGGTGGTATGGCCCAACGCATGACACGCAAGGCCGCTGCCGAGTTCTCGTTCTTCCTGGCCGTGCCCACCATGCTGGGTGCCACCGTCTATAAGGTGTACAAACTGGTGAAAGAGGGCGGCATGGAGATTATCACAGACAACCTCTCAACCCTCATCATTGGCAATGCAGTAGCCTTCATCGTGGCTCTGCTGGCTATCAAGTTCTTCATCAGCTTTGTCACCAAGTATGGTTTCAAGGCCTTCGGATGGTACCGCATCATCGTAGGTGTTGCCATCCTCGTATTGTTACTGACCGGTCATAGCTTAGAGATTATCTGATGAATTTCATAGAAGGAGAAGTACTCTGTTTCAACAAACCCCTGCGCCTCACCTCGTTTGCCGTGGTAGGAAAGGCCCGCTATCACCTCTGCCGCAAGTTGGGCATCAAGAAGATGAAGGTGGGACACGCCGGCACACTCGACCCCCTGGCCACGGGTGTGATGATTGTATGCACCGGCCGAGCCACCAAGCGCATCGAGGAATTCCAATATCACACCAAAGAGTATGTGGCCACGCTGAAATTGGGTGCCACCACCCCGTCATTCGACTTGGAAAAGGAGATTGACGCCACCTATCCCACCGCCCACATCACCCGCCCGATGGTGGAGGAGGTGCTGACACGGTTTGTGGGCACCATCGAACAAATCCCCCCCGCCTTCTCGGCTTGCAAAGTGGATGGCAAGCGGGCTTACGACCTTGCACGCAAGGGCGAGGAGGTGGAACTGAAGGCCAAGACCCTCGTCATCGACGAGATTGAATTGCTCGAATGCGACCTCACCGAAATGGTCATCAAGATACGTGTCGTATGTAGCAAAGGCACCTACATCCGCGCCCTTGCACGCGACATCGGACAGGCGCTCGATAGCGGCGCACACCTCATCGGCCTGTGCCGCACCCGCGTAGGCGACATCCGCTTGGAGGATTGCCTCGATTTGGAGACCTTCCCCCAATGGTTGGAGGAACAGGAGATAGAACTAATTTAGGAGTACAGGAGTTCAGGAGTTACAGGAGTGCAGACAATAGTTTTGCTTACATGAGAATTAAACAATTGTCTGAACTCCTAAGCGAAGCGAAAACTCCTGAACTTCTGAACTCCTCAAAATGAAAGCTTAAATAAATAATATATAAAGGTATGAAACTGTCACAATTCAAGTTCAAGCTCCCCGAGGAGCAGATTGCCCTTCATCCCACTACACACCGCGACGAATCGCGCCTGATGGTGGTTCACAAGAAGAGCGGCCTGATAGAGCACCGCATATTCAAGGACATCTTGGAGTATTTCGACGACAAGGATGTCTTCGTCTTCAACGACACGAAAGTGTTTCCTGCCCGCCTCTATGGCAACAAGGAGAAGACCGGTGCACGCATCGAAGTGTTCCTCTTGCGCGAGCTGAACGAAGAATTCCGCTTGTGGGATGTATTGGTTGATCCCGCACGTAAAATCCGTATCGGAAACAAGCTCTACTTCGGCGAAGACGAGTCGATGGTGGCCGAAGTAATCGACAACACCACCTCACGCGGACGTACCCTCCGCTTCCTCTACGATGGCCCACACGACGAGTTCAAGCGTGCCCTCTATGCCCTGGGCGAAACACCTATCCCCAAGGAAATCGTTAACCGCGACGTGGTGGAGGAAGATGCCGAACGCTTCCAGACACTCTTCGCCTGCAACGAAGGAGCCGTCACCGCACCTACGGCCGGATTGCACTTCAGCCGTGAATTGCTCAAGCGTATGGAAATCCGTGGCGTCGACCGCGCCTTCATCACCCTGCATGCCGGACTTGGAAACTTCCGCGACATCGATGTGGAAGACCTCACCAAGCACAAGACCGATAGCGAACAGATGTTTGTCGAGCGCGAAGCCTGCGACATCGTGAATGCCGCCAAAGAGGGTGAACACGAAGTGTGCGCCATCGGCACCACCGTGATGCGCGCCTTGGAGACAGCTGCCGGCACCGACGGCAACCTGAAGGAGTACGAGGGATGGACCAACAAGTTCATCTTCCCCCCCTACGACTTCAGCGTAGCCACCAGCATGGTATCCAACTTCCACATGCCGCAATCCACATTGCTGATGATGGTAGCCGCCTTCGGTGGATACGACCTCATCATGAGCGCCTACAAGACCGCCGTCAAAGAGGGCTACCGCTTCGGTACCTACGGCGACGCCATGCTGATCATCGACCGAGAGTAACTAAAATAGCTACTATAAATACTATAGGAACTATAGCCACTATAGCCACTATAGAATATCCCTAAAACCCGCAGCCCCATGACCCACCTCGCCCACCTCTCCTTAGGCACTAACTTGGGAAACAAGGAAGAGAACCTTCATGCGGCCATGCAACTGATAGAAGAGCAGATTGGGAACATCGTCTCCCAGTCTGCTCTTTATGTTTCTGCCCCGTGGGGATTCACGTCGGAAAACAGCTTCCTCAACAACGCCGTGGCCGTGGAAACCTCCCTCACACCCGACGAGCTGCTCCACACCACCCAAGGCATCGAACACACCTTGGGACGTACCCACAAGACGGTGAACCGACAATACTCCGACCGCCTTATCGACATCGACATCCTCTTTTATGACTCCTTGGTAATGGATACTCCTGCACTCACCCTGCCACACCCCCTGCTCCACCAACGCCTCTTTGTTCTGTCGCCACTGGCTGAGATTGCACCCACACTGAAGCACCCCATTCTACAGAAAACCATCCGCACCCTGCACCACGAACTCCTTGCCAAGGAACAATCCCCATGTTGAAAACGCTGTTCACAACCCTGTTGATAGGACTTGTCGGAGTAGCTCCACTCGCGGCACAGGCCGATTGGCAAAGCCTCTACGAAACATGGTTGGAAGAGGCCGACGAAGAGACCTCGGCCACCCAACAGGAACTGCTCTACGACGAACTGAGCCACCTCCACGCACACCCCTTGGACATCAATACGGCCACCACCGAACAACTCGCCCAACTCCCCTTCCTCTCCCCCACACACATACGGGTCATCCAACACTACATCGCCAAGAACGGTGCTCTGCTCAGCACGGGCGAACTGCTGCTTATCGACAGCATCGACTACCACACCCGCGAACTGCTCCGCCACTTTGTCCGCACCCTCCCTGTCAGCAATAAAGAGTCTGAAAACAAACGCCTTACTTGGAGCAATCTGCTCCGCTACGGAGAGCACGAAGCGCTCACGCGCCTGAACATCCCCCTTTACACAAAAGCCGGATACCGTAACTACCCTGACGACATCCTGGCACAATATCCCAACCGCCGCTACCTGGGTGAACCCTTCTACCACAACCTGCGCTACCAATACCGCTTTACTGACAAGCTCTCTGCCGGATTGGTGATCGAGAAGGATGCGGGCGAAGCCCTGTTCAAAGGCGGATTCAACGGCTACGACTACATCAGCCTGCACCTGATGCTCACCAACGTGGGACGGCTGAAAACCCTCGTCGTGGGCGACTACCGCCTGCACTTCGGACAGGGCGTAGTGATAAACACCGGTTTCAGCATGGGAAAGACAGCCTCCCTCAGCTCCATCGGATGGGGTGCACGCGGTATCAAGCGCCACCTCTCCACCAGCGAACACAATGCCTTCCGTGGAGCTGCCGCCACCGTCCGGTTGTGGAGTGGGGTAGAGGCCACCGCCTTCGTTTCGCACCGCCCCATGGATGCCACACTCGATAAAAACCTGTTGATAACTTCGTTGAAAACTGACGGACTTCACCGCACTCCGTTGGAGTATTCCAAGCGCGGAAACGTACGTAACACCCTGTATAGTGGCAACTTAACCATTCATCGCCGCGGTTTTCATGGTGGATTAACAGCTGTTCATAACTTTTTCAACCATCCGTTGAATCCCGGTGAACAACTCTACAAACGATACTATCCGCGCGGTCGCCGCTTCACCACCGTGGGAGCGGATTATATGTACCTCCACCCACGCTTCCAACTGGCCGGAGAGACGGCTATCGACCAAGGCGGCGCACTCGCTACCATGAACAAAATACAACTCCGTCTGGGCGACCGGCAAACCCTTACCCTCGTGCAACGCTACTATGCCCACCACTACACCGCCCTGTGGGCAAACTCGTTCAGCGAAAATAGTGTCCTGCGCAACGAAAGCGGCATCTACTTAGGTTTCGACACTCCATTAGGAGGCCATTGGCAACTCTCCACCTACACTGATTTCTGCTACTTCCCCTGGCTGAAATACTTAGTCAGCAATGCCTCCTACGCCGGCGAAGGCATGGTGCGCCTCACCTACACCCCTACTGACCGCCACCGCACCACCCTGCGCTACCGCCTGAAGCTGAAGGAACGCGACGACACCCACCATCCCCAGCGCCCGTTGAGGCTCCGCACCCAGCACCGTCTGCTCCTCCAGCACGACTTTACCCCCTCAGAAACTTGGAAACTGACCACCCTTGCCAACGCCACCCTGCTGCAATTTGCGGAAGAGGAGCACTTCGGTGCCATGCTTACCCAGCGCATCACCTGGCAACCTCAGGCATACCCGATAGCCCTCCACGGCAACCTATCGTACTTCCACACCGACAATTACGACACCCGCATCAGCATCTACGAACGCGGCCTACTCCACACCTTCTCCTTCCCCTCCTACTACGGGCACGGACTCCATGCCTCCGCCACCTGCCAGTGGGACATCCACCCCATGCTCACCCTCCTCGTACACCTCTCGCACACCCACTACTACGACCGCCCCACCATCGGCACCGGCACCGAGCTTATCAACCAACCCCACCGCGAGGACATCGGCATACAGCTGAGGTGGAGGATGTGAATCAGTGACGAGCTACAAGCGACGAGTGACACGCCTTGTTCAAAGGTTCAAGGTTCAATAAGACGAAAAATCCGCGTATAAAAACAAACCACCTGGATTTGAGCCATTCATTTCTGCTTTGCCTCCATTCAAGGGAAATGGAGGAACTTCCCTTCTGTAAAGAATTTTATTTCCACATTGTCAAGAAATCGAAAAAAGCTTTTTTCCCATTACCTTACCTCAGAGACAAAGAAACTTTAACTTCGAGGTGAGATTTTCTTATCTTCCTACTGATAGTCAACGACATATCCGACTTTCAAAATTCTCGCTTATTTTCGTCCGAAAGAAAAGTCACGCACATATACACGATTCTCGTGCGGTCAGTTTTGCATACTTATACAACCGGATTGTATAATTATACATTTCACCCATTTGCGGTCACATTTCCTCCTGTCCGTGTGTACAACCTCTATTGTCCGTCTGCAGAAGCTATAGTAGATTGTCTGCAGAAAATCCGCCGACCGTCTGCACACAGCTGGCAGCACGTGTGCACACGCCCTTCCCGTTTTCTGTCTTCCAGCCTTCGGATATTGCATATATATTCAGAAAAGCACCTCTCACAGAACCTTCTCCTTGGATGAAATAGAGAGGAAATAGGAATGTGGGATTTATTACCAGAGGGTGTAAAGAAAAAGAACACTTATATTTCACATTGAATGCCAATAATTCGAAAAATAACCCGAAACAAAATTATGTTCTACACACATCTTCTTAAATTCTTTTTTTTCAGCTCATTATTTCCGGTAAAAAGCATTATCTTTGTCGCATTAATAATTTCCATTGTAAATGCTGAAGCTCAGAATATCCGCGTTGCAAACTCGAATGGACGAGGAATGTGTACTTTTGCCCATGGTTATATTTTACTCAAAGATAACCACAAAGGGAAGCTCCTTCAAAATAGGAGATCTGCCCTAACTTTAAAATCGTACATTATTTTTAGCAGACACTAATAATTTTCTTTGTTGTTTGAAAGATTATAGTTACTTTTGCGACGAATTAAAAAAATTGAAGCCTATGTAACATAACGGACAAAAGACATATTGATAAAGAAGCGTTAGCTTTATTCTTGCTTATCGAAAATCGCCAATTGAAATAAGCACCGAGAGTAAAAGTTGATGCTCACGCTCTTTGGCGTGGGCTTTTACTCGTATATGGTGCAATGGTGTTTGGCGATACCTCGATAAGCGTAGACGAAGTTTGAGTCCACGCTTTTTTATTGTTGTTTTCATCCAGTCCTAATGAATGAATAATTTAAAATATCGATAATGAAAAGAATACTTATTTATTTTTGTTTGTTAGTTTTGTTTATTCCTGCGATTAATGCACAGGATATATTAGTGTTGAAGAATGGAGAAGTAAAAACCGTCTATAATGTAGAGATTGGAAAAGAGTCAATTTTCTATACTACTGAAAATAAACATGGTGCAACTATACACAAAATAGGAAAGACGGATGTGTTTACCATTAAGAAGAATGATGAAGTTGCTCTTGCGGAAGATTGTGAAGTTGTTGAAAAAAAGATTCTTCCTCCTTTAGAAAAATTCTCTGTTTCGGGAACAGGGCTTTCAAGTTTGATGTTTTCGTATATACCGGCGGTTCGTAAAGCAAATGATGCGATTGGGTTTGGTTTGCTTATTTCGGAAAAATATAATTTGTCGAAGGTACATCCTTTGTACCTCGAAACTTGTATTGGTATTCAATATACAGAAGTGCAAGATTATCGTATAAAAGAGTCTGACACGCGTTTGGTTTCTTTGAGGTTACCTATTGGGGTAGGATACAGATATTCATTAGGAAAGGATGTTTCCGTTTTACCTAATATAGGATTGAATTTTCGTTGGAATGTGGCAGGGTGGATTGATTCGGAGTCTAAAACCTATGATCTTTTTGATGATGGGAAGAGAAGTTCTGATTATGCCATGGGGGATGACGCTTGGGGAAGATTTCAGTGTGCCTTGAATGTGGGAGTCGGAATGGAGTATAAACGTATAGGAATAGGAGTCTCTTATTGTCAGGATTTTAACAAGGCGGCTGACGATATGGACATATCTTCATTACATCTAAATGTGTGGTATAATTTCTGTCTTTTTAAACGTCCTAAGTAATCGTGAGGTTTTCACCTTCCCCGAGAGTGTAAAATAAACTGTATCAAGCTACAATAATAGTAGTAAAAAATAGTTTATTTAAGATGACAAACGAAGAAATTGGACACCCCCATCCCTTCGCGTTTGCAACGCGAAGGTTGTGAGTATAAGCATTTGCAATGCACTGAATTTCAAGCAAATGTCAATATAAGATTGACAAAGAAACTCATAAGTGCATTATAAATGCTAATACTCGAGACATCCGAGTTACAAACTCGGATGGACGTGGGGAAAGAAATAGGATGGCAATCTCTGTATATATTTGTACCAGCCCCCTAAAAGCAAGCATTCCTTGACCTAAACCCTTGCCTTTACCTTACCTCCCCTTTACCTGAAGTAAAGATTCGGGTAAAGGGGAGGATTTTTTTGTTTTTGCTCGTCTGTTGCCCTTACCTTTGCACCAGTCATTCCGACAGGCTCGGAAGCGACGGTGCAAAAGGGTGGGGAAAGTGACACACTAAGCATACAGTGCGAAACACTCGCGATACGGAACGAAACTCGTGTGGAACAATTGACATACCTTTGCACCAGCAAACCACGAAGGGAAAGGCGCGCGTCCTGAAGAGGGGAGCAAAAAGTAAACCGATTATTAATTAAAGGTGGGTTCTATAAATTTCCACCTTAAAAAAGAAAAGGAGAATTGAATTATGGCTTTGATCTATGAAGTAAAAAAGACGACCTTGAATTTCAAGAAGGAGAAACCTGTGGTGTATAAAGTGGCAGCTGTGCGCCAACAAACAGTGGGATATGATGCCCTGGTGAAGGAAGTGGCAAGTTCGTGTGGTGTGCACCGCACACAGACGAAGGCCGTGGTGGAGGGATTGCTCGACCGACTGGTGCACTACATGGACTTGGGTATGCCGGTGCGATTGGAAGAGTTCGGCACATTCAAACCGGCCATCCAGACAAAGGTGAAGAAGACGGCTGAGGAGGTGGATGCCAGCAATGTGGTGCGCCGTGTGGTGCGCTTCTATCCCGGCAAACGCATGAAGGAGATGCTGGAAGAACTTTCCATCCTGACGTTGGATAGCGGAGCAGAGGAGAAGAAGGAGGAGGAACCGGATGCCGGTGACGAACCTTCAGGCGATGAAGGAACAGGGGGCGGTGCTACCGGTGGTAACCCACTGTAATGAACGAGGGGGAAGGGGCTTGAAGACTCTTTCCCCTTTTTGTATGTGTCAATCGGATAATTTGATACATAACCAGCTACGAATCTGCGTAGATAAAAAAGAAAATTCTCAAAAATCCGAAACAAAACCTCACATGCTGATTTATAGAACCTCTCTGACGAGGAAAAAGGCAGGAGTTTCTTTGGTCAATTCTGATGGGATTACTATCTTTGCACCCGTTTATTATAATAAGGTATAATCATTAAAAAACAAACGATATCCGCTATGGAATACAATTTTAGAGAAATTGAAAAGAAATGGCAACAACGGTGGGTTGAACAGAAAACCTACAAGGTGGCCGAAGACGACGCGAAGAAGAAATTCTACGTACTCAATATGTTCCCCTACCCCTCGGGTGCGGGACTGCACGTGGGACACCCGCTGGGATACATCGCCAGCGACATCTATGCACGCTACAAGCGCCTGCAGGGATTCAACGTGCTGAACCCCATGGGATACGATGCTTACGGATTGCCGGCTGAGCAATATGCCATACAGACGGGACAACACCCGGCCGTGACAACCGAAGCTAACATCAACCGCTACCGCGAACAGTTGGACAAAATCGGATTCTGCTTCGACTGGGACCGCGAAGTACGCACCTGCGAACCGGGATACTACCACTGGACGCAGTGGGCCTTCCAGAAAATGTTCGAGCACTTCTATTGCAACGCTTGCCAAAAGGCTGTGCCCATCACAAAATTGGTGGAACACTTTGCACAGAAGGGTACCGAAGGATTGGACGTAGCACAGGGCGAGGAACTGACCTTCACCGCTGAAGAGTGGAATGCCAAAAGCGAAAAAGAACAGCAGGAAATCCTGATGAACTACCGCATCGCCTACTTGGGCGAGACCATGGTAAACTGGTGCCCTGCCTTGGGAACCGTGCTTGCCAACGACGAGGTGGTGGATGGTGTGAGCGAACGTGGCGGTCACCCCGTGGTGCAGAAGAAGATGCGCCAATGGTGCTTGCGCGTAAGTGCCTACGCACAGCGTCTGTTGGACGGACTGGACGTAATCGACTGGACTGAATCATTGAAAGAGACACAGAAGAACTGGATTGGCCGCTCAGAGGGTGCTGAGGTGCAGTTCAAGGTGAAGGACTCGGACATGGAGTTCACCATCTTCACCACTCGTGCGGATACTATGTTCGGTGTGACCTTCATGGTGTTGGCTCCTGAAAGTGAATTGGTTTCCCAATTGACTACCGATGAACAGAAAGCTGAAGTGGAGGCTTATCTCGACCGCACCAAGAAACGTACCGAGCGCGAGCGTATTGCCGACCGTAAGGTGACAGGCGTGTTCAGCGGTTCGTATGCCATCAATCCATTTACAGGTGAGGCAGTGCCCATCTGGATTAGCGACTACGTGTTGGCCGGATATGGCACAGGAGCCATCATGGCTGTGCCTGCCCACGATAGCCGCGACTATGCCTTTGCCAAACATTTCAACCTGCCTATCATTCCGTTGGTTGAGGGATGCGATGTGAGCGAAGAGAGCTTTGACGCCAAGGAAGGTATTGTCACCAACTCACCCAAAGAGGGTGCCACTCCCTATTGCGGCCTTTCATTGAACGGACTCACCATCAAGGAGGCCATTGCCGCCACCAAGAAATATGTGAAGGAACACGGATTGGGCCGTGTGAAGGTGAACTTCCGCCTGCGCGACGCCATCTTCAGCCGCCAGCGCTACTGGGGCGAACCGTTCCCCGTATATTACAAGGACGGAATGCCCTACATGATTGACAGCAGCAAATTGCCACTGGAATTGCCCGAAGTAAGCAAATTCCTGCCCACAGAGACGGGCGAACCACCGTTGGGCAACGCCACCAAGTGGGCTTGGGACGTGCAGAAGGGCGAAGTGGTGGACAACACACTCATCGACAACGTGAACGTATTCCCCCTCGAACTGAACACCATGCCGGGCTTTGCCGGTTCAAGCGCCTACTACCTGCGCTATATGGATCCGAACAACACTGAAGCACTGTTGTCAGAAAAGGCCGCCAACTATTGGCAGAACGTTGACCTCTATGTGGGCGGAACCGAACACGCAACGGGTCACTTGATTTACAGCCGCTTCTGGAACAAGTTCCTCTTCGACTTGGGCACCAGCGTGAAGGACGAACCCTTCCAGAAATTGGTGAACCAAGGTATGATTCAGGGACGAAGCAACTTTGTATATCGCATCAAGGATACCAACACCTTTGTGTCACTGGGGTTGAAAGACCAGTACGATGTGACTCCGCTGCACGTAGATGTAAATATCGTGAGTGCCGATGTGCTCGACGAGGAAGCGTTCAAGGCTTGGCGTCCCGAATATAACAACGCCGAGTTCATTCTGGAAGATGGCAAGTACGTCTGCGGATGGGCTGTGGAGAAGATGTCGAAATCAATGTTCAACGTGGTGAACCCCGACATGATTGTAGAGAAGTACGGTGCCGACACCCTGCGCATGTACGAAATGTTCCTTGGCCCTGTGGAACAGAGCAAACCTTGGGATACCAACGGTATCGATGGTGTACACCGATTCCTGAAGAAATTGTGGGGATTGTTCTACAGCCGCACCGATGAGTTCCTGCCTACTGACGTTGCTGCCACCAAGGAGGAACTGAAGAGCATCCACAAACTCATCAAGAAGGTGACGGGCGATATCGAGACATTCTCGTACAATACCAGCATCAGTGCCTTCATGATTTGCGTGAATGAACTGACCCAGCTGAAGTGCCGTTCAACTGAAGTGTTGCGCCTGCTGACCATACTGATTGCACCCTTTGCGCCGCACTTGGCAGAAGAGTTGTGGGAGATGCTGAAGGGCGAAGGAAGCGTGTGCGACGCCCAGTGGCCCGTTTGCAACGAAAGCTATTTGGTAGAGGACACAGTGAAATATACCATCTCATTCAACGGAAAAGCACGCTTCAGCATGGAGTTTGCAGCCGATGCTGACAATGCCACCATCGAAGCTGCCGTCATGGCCGACGAGCAAAGCCAGAAATGGATTGACGGAAAGACTCCGAAGAAGGTGATTATCGTACCGAAGAAGATTGTAAACATTGTACTATAATTAGTTGTCAGCTACAAGCTACAAGTTGTCAGTAAGTAATCATACCATTGTCACTCGTAGCTTGTAGCTCGTCACTTGTAGCTGTAAACCATATTTCTCTATGATTAACTCTTCTTTGAAACTTTGGCGCGAAACCAAAGATTACATCACCATAACGCTCGGTTTGATGGCCTACGCTATGGGATGGTGCTTTTTTCTATTGCCGTATCAGATAACAACGGGTGGTGTGACGGGTATCTCAGCCATCATCTATTATGCTACGGGCATCGAAATGCAAATATCCTATTTTCTTATCAATGCAGCCTTCCTGACTGTAGCATTGTATATATTAGGACTCAAATTCTGCTTAAAGACAATTTTTTCAGTAACTGTACTTACCTTTTTCCTCAACATCTTCCAAGAAATGATGAAAGATGATGCCGGTAACCTTATACAAGTTATCGGAGCAGGACAAGACTTTATGGCCTGCGTCATCGGATCCATCTTTTGCGGTGTAGGTGTTGCGGTGGTATTCATTGTAGGCGGTAGCACAGGAGGAACCGACATCATTGCAGCCATTGTGAACAAGTACAAGACCATCACATTCGGCCGTATGATTATGGTGTGCGACATCATCATCATCTCTTCCTGTTACTTTATATTTCAAGACTGGCGCCGTGTAGTATTCGGCTTTGTCACACTGATTATCATCAGCGTTGCCATCGACTACATAGTCAACAGTGCCCGACAGAGTGTACAGTTCCTCATTTTCAGCAAGAAATACGAAGAGATTGGTGAAGCCGTAACCACTGAAGTACGCCGTGGAGTAACCATTCTGGATGGCATGGGATTCTACAGTAAACAACCGGTGAAAGTATTGTGTGTGCTCGCCAAAAAGAGCGAAGCAATCCACATTTTCCGATTGGTAAAGGATATCGACCCCAATGCCTTCATCTCACAAAGCAACGTAGTGGGAGTATATGGCGAAGGATTCGACCAAATCAAAGTAAAAAGCAAGAAAAAGAAATGACACAAGTGACGAGCTACAAGCTACGAGTGACAAGTAACCATTTCAAAAACTCGTAACTCATAATTAATAACTTGTAGCTTGTCACTCGTAGCTAATAACTGAATTATGATTTTTGTAACAAACAATGCCCATAAACTGCAGGAAGTAAGTGCTATGCTCGGTGGAAAGATAGCCTTACAGAATTTGCGTGATATCGGTTGCACCGACGAAATTCCCGAAACAGCGGATACCCTGGAAGGAAATGCCTTGATGAAGGCAAGATATATCCACGAACGATATGGCACCGACTGCTTTGCCGATGATACAGGATTGGAAGTCGCCGCATTGGGAGGCGAACCAGGGGTCTATTCAGCCCGTTATGCAGGTCCCGGACACGATTCGGAAGCCAACATGCAGAAACTTTTAACTAATTTAGAGGGAAAAAGTGACCGCCGTGCACAATTTCGCACCGTTATTGCGTTAATAAAGGAAGGAAAGGAATACCTGTTTGAAGGTATTGTCACCGGCTCCATTCTGGAAGAGCGTGAAGAAGGTGAAGGATTCGGATACGACCCCATCTTCCGACCCGACGGATATGAATACTCCTTTGCACGGTTGGGCGACGAGGTGAAAAACCGTATCAGTCATCGTGCACGGGCAGTGGAAAAGTTGGTGGAATTCCTGAAACAATGACAAGTGAAGAGCTACGGGCTACAAATGACAAGCTACAAGTGGTAAGTAGTCATAACTCGTAACTTGTAGCTCGTAACTAATAACTAAAGATAATGAAAAGACTCACTCTTATCCTACTCACAGTACTTACCTTCGGATGGCACAACCAGCTGCAAGCCCGCCTTCCCCTTGGCGAATGGCAGGCATTCATGGCTTACGACAAGGCTTCTCACTGTACCTATTTCAACGGAAAGGTGTATGCTGTTTCTGAAGGTTCGCTCTTCTCCTACGACCCCGAGGATGAAGACATACAGACCTTTGACATCGTATATCCCATGAGCGATGTGGAGATTACCCACCTGGCAGCTTGCCCGGCAGAGAAAAAACTGCTTATCGTCTATGCCAACGGAAACATCGACCTCATGGACGAACAGGAAGAGGTGTACAACATTACCGACCTGAAGAACAGCAGTGTGACGGACAAGACGGTAAACAATGTGAACGTACAGGGAGAAAAGGCGTATCTTTCCACCAATTTTGGCATCGTCGTATTGGACATTTCCAAACGTGTCATCAGCACCACTTACACACTGGACAAAGCTATTGTAGCCACTGCTCTGAAAGGCAATTATCTGATGGCTGCTACAACTCCCGGGGACGGACTCTACTACGGAAAACTCACTGACAACCTGTTAGAAAAAGACAACTGGAAACGGATGATGACCAACACCTTCACCCTGCTGAAGGCTGTGGACGAAACCATCTATGCCTGCATCCCCGGACACGCCCTGCTGACTGTGGACCCATCCAACCATTCCTACGAACTGCTGGTGAAAGACAGTTTTACCTTTCTGGAAGAGGTGAATGGTCAATTGTTAGCAGGAAACAACGCAGGAAAACTCTATCTCTTCGATTCGCCCAAGTCGTACAAGCAGATTGGTATTCCCCATGGAATGACCGACATCTGCTACGGTAACTCCACCTACTGGATAGCCGGCACTGAAGAGAAACTCAGCGGTTACAAATTTTCTGACAACCGATTGGAACTCACTACAAGCTCCATCTCATTGAATGCTCCACGCCGCAACCTGTTTTACCAGATGCAGATACACAATGGCAAACTTTACACTTGTGGAGGAGGAATATACCTCAACCGATACTCTTTACCAGGAACCATCCAAGTGCTACACAACGAAGGAACTTGGCAAATTTACAGAGAAGATGGAATCTCTGACATCACAGGAAAACAATACCGCGACATCACATCGCTGGCTGTCGACCCCCATGGAGACAGTCACGTCTTTGCCTCGTCGGCAGGAGAGGGAGTGTATGAATTCTTACAAGGCGGATGTGTAGCCATACACACTCCATCCAACAGCGGCATCAGCTGTGACTATCGTTATCCTGATATTATTCGCGTGAATGGATTAGCTTATGACAACGACAACAATCTTTGGGCCTTGTGCGCCAATGCAGACAGTGCTATAAGCATCCTCACCAAAGACAACCGTTGGATAAAGCTATACCATAAAGGCACCTATCGCAAATCAGCACTTCGCGGCACTTTCTTCGACAAACGGGGATGGATGTGGGCGGTTACTCCCCATTACGATGATAATGGTGTGTTCATGCTCAACACCAATGGTACATTGGAAAATACCAAAGATGATGAAAGCCTATTCATGAACCGTTTCTATAATCAAGATGGTACTCTATTGGAACATCAACAGATACATTGCGCCATTGAAGATAAGGAAGGTACAATTTGGTTAGGTACTACCAATGGTACTTGGCTCATTACGAATCCTACCCAACTGATGGCGGCACAAAATAGTACTGTCACCGTCACCCAAGTGAAAGTACCTCGAAATGATGGTACTAATTTAGCTGATTTTCTATTGGAAGGAGTTACCGTACTTAGCATAGCCGTGGATGGAGCCAATCGTAAATGGGTTGGAACTGAAAAAAATGGAGTCTATCTGCTCTCTGCTGATGGGTTGGAAGCTATTCACCACTTTACTACAGATAATAGTCCTTTACCATCCAACGAAGTGCGCAGCATTGCTACAGATGAAACAACAGGTTTGGTCTACATTGGTACCCAAAAAGGACTGGTAGCCTATCAGAGCGACGCCACCCAGGCACAACCTTCGTTCAATGAATCAAAAGTGCGTGCCTATCCAAATCCTGTACGACCTGACTATCAAGGATATATCCGTATAGACGGATTGATGATGGATTCACAAGTGAAGATTACTGACTCGTATGGTAGTTTGATACACGAAGGAACGTCAATAGGTGGTTCTTTCTCGTGGAATGGACAAAATTCACAAGGCCAACGTGTTGCATCAGGTGTGTACCACGTTATGGCTACAGATGAAAATGGTCAAGAAGGAATCGTGACAAAAATCATTATGATTAAATAGTCGTACTTTATTATGAATAGAGTATACAGACATTTTATCCTTATTATAAGTATCTTCATGGGATATATCAACATATATGCCCAATATGAGTACGATTCCATCTTACGGAAGATACAAACCCCTCTTATTGAAATATGGACAACTGACGGGACAGAACCTACGGGTACCCATATTACAGCACCCGAAGGTCTATGGGGAATAGGATTGACCAATAATAAGTATCTGAATGGACGAATGAGAATATCCCTGAATGACATAACATTATACGATAGTGGCGAATACATTCAGGATATTAGTGGAATGCGAATCAAATTGCGTGGAAACACAAGCAGTTACTATTGGGAAAAGAAACCATACAAAATCAAATTATCTAAAAAAGAAGATCTTTTATTCAGAAACGAATCCAAGTATAAAGACAAAGATTGGATTTTATTACGTGTTTACGATGGTTTTCTCACCCGGCTTTTTACAGGTAACCATTTAGGAGAGCTGATAGGTCTTGGATGGGAGCCTAAATGGGAATATGTCAATCTTATCCTTAATGGAGATTACAAAGGTGACTATATCCTGATTGAAAGTGTAGAAAAGGAAAAAGGCCGTATTGACATTGACGATACAGGATATATTATTGAAGACGATGCCTATTGGTGGAATGAGGATGTATATTTCAAAGGAAACATACTTACTCACCAAACAGGTTATACCTTCAAATATCCCGATACGGACGATTTAAACGATGTACTTATCAACAATATTAAAAACTATATACTTGATTTTGAAGAAATCTTAGCCAATAATGGAGATATATCCTCCCACATCGACATTCCTAATTTTGCAGCATGGCTATTGGCTCAGGACATTCTTGGCATGGGAGATAGTGGAGGGACAAACCGTTATCTGTATAAAAAGGATTTTGATCCATCGAATCCGTTCAATACGCCTTTACAGATGGGAACTTTGTGGGACCTTGATGCCGCATTCAATGTAACCGGTGGTTGGAGTGCTGTACATGGTAGATCATATAGTTTCTATTTCGACAAATTATTGAAGCGGGAAGATTTCTATTCCTATTATATCTCCCTATGGAAAGAACTACGAAATACTTTGTATGATGATTTGACGCAAAATCTGTATGACATCAATCTTAATAAAGGAGAGGCTATAAACAAAAGTCGTCATCTAAATTATATCCGTTGGGATGATAATGCCACTACATTGATTACGGAAATTGATGATGTTGCAAAATGGATAAAAGAAAGAATAGAATGGATTGATACGCAATTAGAACCTGACATAGTGGGCATTAAACACACTATTTCATCCGAAGAATCTGTAATAACCACTATATATGACCTTTACGGACGAAAGATTGACGATATAGAAAATCTACAGAAAGGTATCTATATCATTAACGGAAAAAAGGTCATCATCAAATAATAAAAAGAGGGTGTGTCAAGAACATATTGTATTTTGACACACCTTTTTTTATTGTAGATTAGTAAACTCGTAGCTTGTAGCTCGTAGCTTGTCACTAAAATTTACAACAACCTCTTTATCGCATCCAATTTGTTCAGTGCCTCCAAGGGAGTAAGGCTGTTTACATCCAGATTGAGCAGTTCATCGCGGATTTGACACAATACGGGATCGTCCAATTGGAAGAAGCTCAGTTGCATACCTTCGCGCTCTGAGGCAACTTCGTTCAAGGGTTTCACACTGATGTCCTGTTGACGATTGTCACGCTCCAATTGGCCAAGTATCTGTGTGGCACGCTTTACAATGCTTCCGGGCATACCTGCCAGTTTGGCCACATGGATACCGAAAGAGTGTTCGCTTCCACCACGCTCCAATTTACGGAGGAAGATGACTTTTCCATCCACTTCACGCACGGACACATTGTAGTTCTTGATACGTCCGAACGAACCTTCCATTTCGTTCAATTCGTGGTAGTGTGTGGCAAACAAGGTACGTGCCTTGGCTCGTGGGTGTTCGTGAATGTGCTCCACAATGGCCCAAGCAATGGAGATACCGTCGTAGGTGGAAGTGCCTCGTCCCAATTCGTCGAACAACACCAGACTCCGTGGTGAAAGGTTATTGAGAATATCAGCTGCTTCGTTCATCTCCACCATAAAGGTTGATTCACCTACCGAGATGTTGTCACTTGCTCCCACGCGGGTAAAAATCTTGTCTACCAATCCGATGCGTGCACTTTCGGCAGGTACGAAGCTACCTGTTTGTGCCAACAAGGTGATAAGGGCCGTTTGACGAAGCAAGGCACTCTTACCTGCCATATTAGGACCTGTGATGATGATTATCTGTTGGCTATCGGTGTCCAATTTCACATCGTTGGCCACATACTTTTCGCCAATGGGCATCTGGCGTTCGATGACCGGATGTCGTCCCTGGCGGATGTCCAACACATCGCTATCCTCTACGATAGGACGCACATAACGGTTTTCCATCGCCACGGTGGCCATGCTCAACAAGCAATCGAGTTGTGCAATGGCCGTAGCATTCACCTGTATGGCCGGTATGAAGTCGGACACGGCCAACACCAACTCCTGGAAAAGGCGGCTCTCCAAGGCCAAGATTTTTTCCTCTGCACCCAAGATTTTTTCCTCGTACTGCTTCAGTTCTTCGGTGATGTATCGTTCGGCATTCACCAATGTCTGCTTGCGTATCCACTCGGGAGGCACCATCTCCTTATAGGTGTTGCGCACCTCGATGTAGTAACCGAACACGTTGTTGTAGCCTATCTTCAGACTCTGTATGCCTGTGCGATCCACCTCGCGTTGTTGCATCTCCAACAGGTATTCCTTGCCACTATAGGCTATATGGCGCAATTCGTCCAGTTCATCGTTCACGCCATCGGCAATCACTCCTCCTTTGGCAATCAACAGAGGCGGGTCACTCTTCACCTCACGGGCAATTCTTGTGCGTATGCTCTGGCAGGGGTTCAATTGTTCGCCCAGGGTGCGCAAACTATCATTTCCCTCCTCCATACAGAGGTTACGGATGGGTTCAATGGCCTCCAATGCTACACGAAGTTGCACCATTTCGCGCGGATTTACCCGACCTACGGCCACTTTTGAGATGATACGCTCAAGGTCGCCTATACGGGTGAGCAGTGTGCGCACATCTTCCCGCATGTCGGGATGGCGGAAAAAGTGCTCCACCACCTCCTGACGTTGCACAATGGGCGCCACATCCTTCAGGGGAAACACCAACCACCTCTTCAGCATACGTGCTCCCATAGGGCTGATGGTCTTGTCCACCACGTCCAACAGGGTAGTGCCTCCTTCGTTCATCGAACCCACCAACTCCAAGCTACGGATGGTGAACTTGTCCATCCTCACGTGGCGGTCTTCCTCGATGCGACGAAGGCTCGTAATATGCTTTATCTGTGTATGTTGCGTAATCTCCAGGTATTGCATGATGGCTCCTGCGGCAATGATGCCACTTTGCAGATGCTCCACGCCGAATCCCTTCAGGTTCTTCGTCTCGAAATGCTTGGTCAACCGCTCGCGGGCTTGTTGGAGGGTAAACACCCAGTCGTCCAACTGGTAGGTAAAGTATTTCGTGCCAAAAGCCGACTCGAATTGCTCCTTCCGTCCGCGTTCGTACAATATCTCTTTCGGCGCAAATCCCGCCAACAGTTTGTCAATATAGTCAGTCGTACCTTCGGCCGTAAGGAATTCACCCGTCGAGATGTCCAACAGAGCCACACCCGTCACACCTTTTCCCCAGTGCACAGCTGCCAGGAAGTTGTTCTCCTTGTAACTGAGCACATTGTCCTGCGTGGCCACACCCGGTGTCACCAGCTCCGTAATGCCACGTTTCACCAGCTTCTTGGCCAACTTCGGGTCTTCCAACTGGTCACAGATGGCCACACGCCTGCCGGCCCTCACCAATCGGGGAAGGTAGGTATCCAGTGCATGATAGGGAAATCCGGCCATTTCCAGTGTATCTGACTGACCTCCATTGTTGCGTCGCGTCAGGGTAATACCCAATATCTCCGACGCCGATACGGCATCTTCGCCATACGTCTCGTAGAAGTCACCACACCGGAAAAGCAATACCGCATCGGGGTGTTTTGCCTTGAATTCATAAAATTGCTGCATCATGGGGGTCATTTCCCCAACTTTCTGTTTGGTCACAATTATTTCAGTATTAAATTCTACTATTTGATTGAAGAAACAAAGGTAAGGAAAAAAAGTGAAAACAAAGGATAGAGAGACTATATTTTTACAAAAATTCTTTTGCCACAATTATGACTTAAGCCTACCTTAACCCATGGATGAAGTATGTTCAAGCCATGGTTAAGGTAGGCTTAAGCGTCGGTTAATCATTTATTCCAAAATGGTTCGTAATCATCATCAACAAGATAGATTGTGTCCAAGATGACACCTTCGTCGAGTGCCGTCAAAGTGAAGATGTGACGCGACTTTTCGGAGTCAACAGGTACGCGCACAATGCGATGGGCACGATTCCATAGGATATTCTGTTTCCACTCTTCGCTACGGCCCTTGGTGGCATAATCCACCACGTAAGGTTCGCCATTGTCGATTGAAAGGGCCACACGCAAACTCTTGTCGTTCACAGGATGGCGGGGGACAAAGGCCAACACCACATCCACCGAATCGCTAATGCCTTCAGCTACCACTTCCACTTCGTATGTGACCGAAGTTCCTTGAGGAATGAGGGCTGCCGTACCTAAATAACCCAATCCCTCACACGGTATAGGGTTTCCACTCACGCAATACATAGGATGCCAACCATATAGCACCAAATCATCATTATCATACATAGGGGTGTCCACCGTGTCGCGCTTCACCTTGTCAAATACGGGCAATTTGCGCGGACGATAATCCATCATACCCCGCCATTTGCCTTGATTGTTGATACCTTCGTTATAAATCCGTGTAAGAGAAACTATGCTATCGTAAGCAGCATCGCTCTCCTTCCAATCAGCCTCTCCATGACGGGCCAATTGTGCCTTCAAGAGTTTTTCGTTCATTTGTGCAGAGGCTTGCACACGATATTTCACCAAGTGGAAATAGGCATCCTGTTTTTCACGCAACATCAATCGGCTCAAGCGATCCACCTTGTCCGAAAGTTCTTTCCATGTATCCAGACGAGTGAGAATGTAGTCTTCATTCCAAGGTAAATCCTTCACCACCTTCCAAGCGGGGTCTTTCTCTTCGGTGCGTGTATTGCCAAGAAACTCTGGACGACGCTTGTAGTTCAACTGATAGTATGACTTCATCACTTTATCCAGCTCATCACCAATACTCCGGCCAAACTCACGAGCAAGGAAACGACGCTCATGCTCTTGCCATCCTATACGACGTACACTCTCGATATCCCAAGCCATATCCATCAACAATTCAAGCAGATATTCGCCCGGCTTGATGTCGCCCACGTTGATTATCCACATCTTTTGAATGCCACGGTCGTAAGCCTCGTTCATCTGTTGGTAAGCCACAGCAGGGCTAAGGGTGTTCAACCACAGGTAATCGTGCGGACGTCCCCAATAGGAGATGTGGTAATAGATGCCGTTTCCACCCTTGCGTGCACGCTCTTCTTCGGTAGGGAAGTGACGGATGTAGCCATAGTTGTCGTCACACCAGATGAGGGTTACCTCTTCGGGCACTTCAAGTCCGGCATGGTAAATGTCGAGCACCTCTTTATAAGGAATAAAGGCTTGAGGCACTTGGGTGACATCCTTGTTCACATACTTGGCCAACATGCCACGCTGGTCTTTCAACACACGCTCGAGCACGGCCTTCTGCTCGGCCACCGTCTTGGCACCTTGCATCTTGCCATCGTGCACACCACGCATACCCAGGGTGTAGATGTTGTCCTGTCTGGCCACCTCTTTCACACGCTCTTCCCAAAACTTATAGACCTCCTTACTATTGTTCACATAGTCGTAAGCACCTTCACCACGACGCTCCCACTCACCAGCAGCATTGCACACCATGGGTTCGCAATGCGAACTACCGATGAAGATGCTATAGTCAGCTGCTGCTTCGCGATTACCCTCGGTAAGGAAGAAGGGGAGCGTACATTCGTGCATGGCCGGCCAAAGGGTGTTGGCACGCAAGCGGAGCATCAGTTCAAAGATGCGGCGATAGGTTTTTGGTCCTATGTGGTTCTTATCCTTGTGTGGCTCATACGTCTGGTTACTCCACGGAAGAAGTCCCCAATCTTCATCATTCAAGAAAATGCCACGGTAAGGCACGGTAGGTTCTTGCGTCAAGGTATATCCGACGGGCAAGCGGAAAACTTCGCGCTTCTCGGGTGTGGCATCGGCCCACCACTCCCAAGGCGAAACGCCCAGCAGACGCGAAAGTTCGAGCACACCGTAAGCCGTGCCACGCTTGTCGCTACCAGCAATCAGCAACTTTCCACCCTCCAACACTTTCAAAAGGAAAGCTTCGTGACGACCCTCAATCGTGGCCACCTCTTTTGCATAGTTTTTCAAAAGGGACGATTGCCCGATAGTACCAACAATCACGTGCGATTCTTTACCATCAAGAGTCAATTCAGCATCGAGCACCGACTTCACATCGCGCTTCAACAGGTCGATGGCCAGATGCACCACTTTCTCCTCGTTTTTTTCCACTACAAGGGAAATATTTTTTCCCTGTTGGAGAGAAAAACTTTCCCCGTTGGAGGCAAAAATTTGTTGTGTAAAGCAAAAAAGTATCAGCAAAAGAAAAGGTATCAGTTGTTTTCTCATAATAGATAGATGTGTCAGTTGTTTTTATCAATGGAAGAGTAAAAATTAGGGTCATCAGTCACTCCTGAAGGATAATGCCTAATGACCCTAAAAAATTTATTACTAATATTTTATGATGATTCTTTAGAAGATGTAAGCTACGTGGATTTTCCAGGTCTTGTTCTTGGCACCGATAGCATCCATAATGATTTCATTAGCATCGTTAACACCTGTAGGAACATCGTATTCAGCTGTATCGCCCAAAGGAATGTTGTAAGTAACACCTGCCTGCAAGTGACTGATAAGCTTCACACCCACACCAAGGTTCAAACTGAGCTGACTCTTCTTGAAAGGCTTAGAAGAATAATTTTTTATATTATCTGTCCACTCCAATTTATCTTGTGAAAGAGCAAAAGCAAATTGAGGACCGGCAGCTGCATATACTGAAGCCAATTTGCCAAGACCGATAGAATACTTCAAGTTGATAGGAATTTCAAGGTTATGACTCTTCAATGTTTCATCCTCTTCTTTAATACCTGTCTGAGAATAGAGCAAAGCACCATCCACACCCAAACCGATAATAGGAATTGTAAACTCAGCCATAGGACCAACGAAGAAACCGGTAAAGTTATCGGTATCCAAATCACTTCTGTCAAAATCGGCTTTCTGGAGGTTCAAACCACCTTTAATACCCCAGCTGAACTGAGCTTGCGCTGACTGGACACCTGCAAACAACAGGGCTACAGCTACGAATAATGTACTGATAATCTTTTTCATTGTTGTTGAATGTTTTAAAAGTTTAACGGTGCAAATATAGTTAAATAATTTATATTAAGTGAAAAAACATGAAAAATATTGCAAATTAAAGTCCCAACTTGGCCGAAATCTCCAACATGCGATGGATGGGACGCACGGCTTTCTCGGCAACGTCAGCATCCACCTCCACGGCCGGCCACTCGTGTTTCAGCGTGTTGTAGAGCTTCTCCATGGTGTTCAGGCGCATAAAATTGCACTCGTTACACGCGCAAGTGCTGTCTTCGGGTGGAGCAGGGATGAAGTTCTTCTCGGGACATTGCTTCTGCATCTCGTGCAGGATGCCACTTTCGGTGGCAACGATGAAGTTTTTCCTGTCGCTCTTCACCGCATGTTTCAACAGAGCAGCGGTCGAACCCACCACATCGGCCAGCTTCACCACCGCACCCTTGCATTCAGGATGAGCCAACACCAGTGCATCGGGGTATTGTTGCTTCAGCTCCACAATCTTCTGCACCGAGAATTGCTCGTGCACGTGGCAAGCGCCATTCCATAGGAGCATCTGTCGTCCAGTGACGGCATTGATGTAGCTTCCCAAATTGCGGTCAGGGCCAAAGATTATCTTTTCATCAGCAGGGAAACTCTCCACAATCTGGCGGGCATTGGTGCTGGTGACCACCACATCAGTAACAGCCTTCACGGCAGCCGTAGTGTTCACGTAAGAGATGACCGTATGATCGGGATGTTCACCGACGAACTTGGCAAACTCTTCAGCATTGCAACTGTCGGCCAACGAACATCCGGCATTCAAGTCGGGCACCAACACCTTCTTGTCGGGACACAGCACCTTGGCCGTTTCGCCCATGAAGTGCACGCCACACATCACAATGATGTCGGCATCCGTCCGTGCCGCCCATTGGGCCAAAGCAAGGCTGTCGCCCACAAAGTCGGCAATGTCCTGCAACTCGCCACTCTGGTAATAGTGTGCCAGGATGACGGCATTCTTCTCTTTGCGCAATCTGTCAATCTCACTCTTCAAGTCGATGGACTTGTCAATGGGTTCATCCACAAATCCCTTTTCTAACCAGTTCTTTTCAACCATAATATATTATTTTATCTTTTTTCTTTTTTAAATAGAAAAATGTATGTTGATGATAATAGGCAGTGAATAGTGTGGATAACATTTTACCCATTTTCTTGGTAAATAAGTTATTAGACTCTCCCTTGCATTTATCATCAGGTTATCAACAGGGCTGATTTTTGCCTTATTCATTGAAATAGAGCGTGCTTTGCAAACTTGTCCGAAAGTTATCAACACCCTGTTAATTGCGGGCAAAGTTAAGAACTTTATGCGAGAAATAGGGTCAAAAGCTATTGAAAAGTGTGTTCAAACTACATAATTAACTTCTTGAGTTTATTTTTGGAGATTTCATACCAGCCGTTGGGATATATGCTTTTCTTGAATCTGCAAATTTATTATTCACTTTTTATCCCTTCAAGTTTCAACCATCTTTCCACAGGTTATTAACAACTGGTGAATTGAATTGTTTACAAAAAAAAGAAAGGTGTGTCCATCGACATACCTTTCTTTCCAATTTATTTAGGTAACCGGTAATCCACGTAGGTTTTCACACCAAGGACAGAGCCGGAGAACATCATCGTGTGTGCCAGATAGCTCAACACCGAATCCTCAATACTTCCCACTGGAGGCATAAAGTAGTCAATGTACGACAACACTACCCCTGTCGTTAGTACGACCACAGCTGTCACTGTTTGCACATGATTACTCATAGCTCAGCAATTAAAGCGGGTTACCACCAGTTCCGCTTCCGCTATCGCCATTGTCGGTGGTGTCGTCATCACCCGTGGTGTCCTCCTCCTCATTGTCCTTATTGTTCAGACAATCGAATTGCACATTCTGGCTGATCATGATTCCCATTTGCTTGCTCTGACGGAACTTCAGTGCCAATTTCTTGACAGCATCCACACTTGCGTCCTTCTCCGCATCGGTCGCCTTTGTCTTGAGCGACAGGAAGAAATATCCCAATGTGCCCAACTGCAAGGTATGTCCGTTCAGAATGAACTGCTCCACCTGTTGGTTGATGGCATAGAAAGCAGCCATCATCTGTGCTTTCGGAATACCGGAGTTCTGACTGGCGTACTTCAACAGGTCTTCGGTTGAGATAGTTGAATAACGTACGGGTGAAGTGATGTACTTGTCGGCCTTGGCATATCCGACGCGTTGCAAATTCTTTTTGATAACAATTGTACTCATAATGCTTTAAGTTTTTAAATTAATAAATTAGTTAGTTTTTAGATTCAGTTTCTTTCTCAGATTTCTTGTTCTTTCTCACAAGGTCGATAATCAGCTCAACTAGCTTCATCAGCACCATCATCCACTTTATGTGGCCCTGGTTTTTGGTCTTTTCAATCTTTTCTTTCTCCATTTTTACAATAGGGTTTTACAGTGTCATTCAATCACTATTTCCAATTCTCCACCCTCTTCATTGGCCTGTTCAAACAAAGTTTCGTACAGCCATTCGAAAGTCTTCCGCGAATGTACCAATCTATTCGGTTTGTCGCGTTCACCCACCAGAATGCACCCTTCCGTGTCCTCCACCCTGTTTCCCGGGTGAATCATCACTCCTGTAAAGTTCGGCACTTCCATCAGGTAAGGCATCATCCGGCGGAACTTCTTCGAGGGCGACATCCGTATGCGGTATTTTCCTTCCGGAATGGCCGTCCGTCCCATCACCTTCTTTTCGTGCACCAGGTCACGCCACATAGGTTCCAGTGTATAGCACAGCACCTTCCCTCCTTCGTGCAGAATCCCTGTCGTACACTCCCCTTGTCTGCTTGTCCGTGTCAATGTCAGTCTTTTCATTTTCTGCCTGATTTTTTGTTGTTAATATTATAAGGTATAACTCTCACCGTCACTCCCGGGCCCGTCGGAATGACTGATGCAAAGGTAAGGGTAAAAACAGCCCAAAAACAAAAGAAATCTCCCCTTTACCCGAATCTTGACTTCAGGTAAAGGGGAGGTAAAGGATAGGGGAGAATGTGGGTAAAGGAATTAAAGAAAAGTGGGAAATAAAGGGTATGAGAGAATAAAATAAGGGAAATTAGAGGAAATTAGAGGAAAATTTCCCCTAATTTCAAAAATTGTTTGTATTTTTGCGACATAATTATTGAGTAAAAAAGATGAAAGTAGAAAAAGCTCCTTCATTTGATTCACAAAAGCAAACTGAAGCAATTCAATTACTTACGAATCCGCAAATGCAGTCATTATTTCAAAAAATAAGTGGTGAATATCTGTATTGGGATAAAGTAAAGTATATAGTTCCTGCTAATATTGATAAACAGATATTGTGGCAAGCAGTAAAGACCCAACGTCTGTTGAGTGCTCAATATCTCAAATTTGGGAATTACACCTTTCGTTTTACTATTACGAAAAGTATGTTGGCTCTGCTGCATGATTTTGACATGAACTTAGGCGGAAGTTTAGGAACTAAAAGTATTATACCTACTACAGACAAAAGCTACTACCTTATCAGTTCAATCATGGAAGAAGCCATTGCTTCCAGTCAAATGGAGGGAGCTTCTACGACACGGCGGATAGCTAAGGATATGCTTCGTAAGAAGTTGAAGCCAATCAACAAAAGTCAACAGATGATTGTCAACAACTATGAAACTATCAGTATGATTTCAAACAATAAGGTAGCAGATTTTTCTGTAAAAGCTCTACTTGACATACATCGTTCCATAGCCACTAAAACATTAGATAATTCCGAAGATGAAGGTATATTCCGTAGAAATGATGATATATTTGTAGTTGATGGAATCACAGGACACGTTGCTCATACTCCACCATCGCATGTTGATATTGAAGCTATGGTTTTGGATCTTTGTGAGTTTGCTAACAATGATGACAGCAACAACTTTGTTCACCCCATTCTCAAAGGTATTATTATCCATTTTATATTGGCGTATATCCACCCGTTTGTTGATGGAAATGGAAGAACGGCAAGATCTTTGTTTTATTGGTACATGATAAAGAAAGGTTATTGGTTGACAGAGTATTTATCCATTTCAAGAATCATCTACACCAATAAAAAGTCGTATGAAAAGTCGTTTTTATATACAGAAAATGATGATAATGATTTGTCTTATTTTATTCAGTATCACCTGAATGTAATGAAAAAAGCTTTCGAAGAATTAAAGAAGTTTCTACAGCGAAAGATTGACGAACAACAAAATATACTTCAATTTGTGGGTATTTCCAATATCAATGAACGCCAAAGATACGTTTTAAAAACGATATCGGAGAATAAACACACACTTTTTATTCCCAAGGAGTTGGCAACTCAGTTCGGTATTTCTGTAAAATCTGCTAGAGCAGATCTACTGGGATTAGTTGAAAAGGGTTATTTAAGTACAACAAATTTGAATAAAAGAGCTGTTGGATATATAAAATCTGAACATTTTGAAGTGCTATTAAAAGAAGCATCAAATTAGGAATTAGGGAAATTAAGGGAAATTAGAGGAAAATTTCCCCTAATCTCTATAAGGATTCAATGACGACCTTATTCGAAAGTTATGTGCTTTCAAGGAAATATCCGTTGCAGGTAAACTCTATTCAACGATGTTTAACCAATCGTTTTCTGCCGATGGGGCGGTCTGCTCCCTCAAAGAAGATAAAGAGGGAGGATTTGACCTTAGAATCGATGGCGTTTCGCATCACTCTTGGTTCAGACGCAAGAAAGATGAGTTTATGGAAGCATTAGGATTACCGACAAGCAGAAGACAAAATCGAGGGATGAAGATATAAAAACAATGCCGTGTTTTAAGGACACGGCATTGTTTTTATAAATTATTTTTTCTTTGGGAAAATCTTTTTATCAATAGGAGCAGTATCATCAAGCGTCTTGGTTGAAATAGAACGAGTTGTTGAAGACTCGCCAATAGTAAATTTCCCGACAGGCACCATTTGGTCATAAGCTATTGAACCTGTTTTGGGCTGATATGTTACGCCATCAGCATTTACCGAAACCTTGTAACTTGTAACAGAACGGTCTTCGGCTTCATTTGGAAAATAATGTACATATATTTTATATTCTCCCGCTGGTGCAGAAGTCCAACGCACATGTTCTGGACCTGGACCTACGACATCATCCCTATCAAGATATCCTCCTGAAGATGAAGTCATATTATAATATGCAATTTCCTCTCCAAACGGGTCAAATACATGTAAATCAATATCCGTATTACAGCTGTGCTTACTCCAATCTAATCGGATAGTAATCTCTGCACTATTTAGGTCTGCCGTAAAATATACAGGTTCTGATATTTCTTTATCCGTTATAATATCAACTACAGTTGCCTTAACTTTTTGTTCTCCTTCCTTTCCAAGAGTCCAATATGTTGAGGCCTTATTCTCCATGTTTGCTGAGACATACTCATCCTCGACGCTACCACCACCGGATATAACTTCAAATTTAATTCTATGGTAAGAGCTGGGAGATGTATAATATCCATCATCACCTAGTGTTGAAACATATACTTCCAATGGCTGTAATAGTTTTTGTCCTGGATAACCTGTTTGTTCATCACCGCTAACCTTTTCTAACGAGACTGTGGTGCATGTAGAAATTTCTCCATTATAATAGCAGAGGCAAAAGTTCAATTCTTTTGGAGCTGATAATGCATAACTTATTCTGGTAGCAGCGTTTCCTATACCCTTGATTTTATTATACCAGTTTAATGAACCGAGTAGGAACTTACTTGTAAATACAAATGACTCTGAAACACCAAGTGAGAAAAATGTTCCTGTTTTTAATTGTTCTAATGTGGCTTTATATGCTATGCCAACCCATTCCATCGGGTCTATTACAGCATCATCGACACCAGAACCTGCGTTAATAATAGCTCTGCTGATTGAATTGCCAATTGCTTGTACTGCATCATTTCCCAAATCTAATCCCAATGTGGTTAATATATTATTCGCTATTCGCAAATAAAAATCTGCAGTAGCAGCTTCATTCATTCGAGAAAGACTAAATTGATATTGACCTTGAGATTGGAATATATAATTGCATTCTGGGCCTAAATTTATTTCTCCTACAGTTTTAAAAAGGTCCAATCCACCATAATCACTTCTTGCTTTGACGGAAATATTATCAATGTTTCCATTGGCATTTCTTACTGTGCCAAAATAACTAGGTGTCAAACCTGTGTTTCTTAATGTTAAGATATTTCTGTTAATTTCTGCATATAATGGATATATCTTAGGGTTTTCATATATAGCCCGAGTACTTTGTTGATTCTCTGTTACAATATCATCCAATGAATCTGAATAATTGTTGTCATCAACTTCACCACAGATGTCTTCAATTAAATTGCTAAATGCTAATAAAAGAGCCTCGTTATTTTCATCGAAAATATTCCGTCTCTCATATATAGCTCTTTCTACTTCTTCGTATAGAGGCTGATAACAAGAACTTGACAATATCATATCAACCACATCTTGGTATCCATCTCTCTTTATAGGTGAAAATAATGGATGCAGTGTTACTAAGGCTATTGTTGTTGATTTTGGACTTAATTCGATACTTTCACCTTTAACAATAGGAACTCGACTTAACAAATAAATATTATTATTCTCATATAAAGCAAATGTTTGTACCCTATCATTATAATAAGTACCTATGTTAAACTGGCCATTTGACAAAGTAGATTCTTCACAAATAGAATTTATCTTGCAGTTATCATATGTAGAAATATTAGATGTTGATAAAATGAGTTGTCCATTTATTTGTATTTCCTCATTTATATAATTCCCATCTGTTTCATCAATTATATTTTCATGGCAAGCTACCAATGCTCCCATTGCTGCAATTATTGCAGTAATAATAAAGATGTATGTTCTTTTCATAATAATTAAAATCTAAAAGTTAAATACGCTTTCCAACCGTTATGTTTGGTCTTGCTAATGGAAGAACTCAGTTCATCACTATCAGCATCAAACTCTTTGTATTCGCAGTCTCCAAATCGAGTTTCAACACCTAGTCCTATTACACCATATGAAATTGAGGCACCTCCAACAAAGAATGTGGCATAATTTCCATAAAATGTATCATCAGCATATAAAGCAGAGAATGAAGGGGCATACCTGAAATATCCATGTATATTCAATTTGCCAACAGGTCTAATAGTAATAGACGGACCTATATGCATAGAAACTTCACCTTGATGGTACTGATAATTATCTGTTTCCCAATAGGTAATATGCTTGATTTTGTAATTTGTATAATTCAAATCAAACCAAGTCGCATCGATACCGAAACGTAAAAAACCACCAATGGGTCTATGTAAATAAAATGTTCTACCAGCGGTAAATGAAGCACCATAATTGCTTTTCAAATCAGGTATCCCATCTTGGGACATAGTTGTGTTGATAAATCCGAGATTGATATATTTCTTTCTCCATCTATCGTTATCACTTTGAGCAAAACTAACCGAAATGGTTAGTATAGAAATTAGTAGTAATGTTATTCTTTTCATTGAATTAATGTCATAAGTGTCCACTGAAAAATCGAAATAGTTCTTTGAAATGATTGATATTTAATTTGTTATGCAAGTTTTGTGAGCGAACGGATTTGAATTTACTTTTGCAGTCTAAATCAGACAGTTATGCTTAAAGACAAATACGTTT
>JAFWYQ010000107.1 GCA_017517605.1 Bacteroidaceae bacterium | reverse complement strand
GCTTTGGACATAATGCTGTGTTATCTCAGGCAGAAAAGATAATAAATTTAATCAAAACAGGAAAAATAAGTCATATATTCCTTGACCATCGCGTGCAGCTTTGCCGGAACTGCCTGCGCATCACTGTCGGTACACCCGAGGAGAATGATGCACTCATGGAGGCCATGCATGCCTTTGTTAGATTGTAATATAATTTTATTACCTTTGTGAGGGCTTGTCAACTATATGCTGAGTGGGATGAAAAAAGCTCATAATAGAGCTGTTTTAAGAGTCACTGTGACCCATGGGCAAGAGTCACTGTGATCCTTGCTTCACAGTCACTGTGACTCTTGAATGTTAGTCATTATGACCCTTAATCGACTCTTTTATTCGTTTCTTGGCGATTCTCTTTGTTACGGATAGTTTGTAAATATATTTGTATAATATAATAAGGTATATGCTTTCCAAATATAAACTCAACCAGCTGTACTTCAAGGATACGTCGTTTGCCAACCTGATGACGCGGCGCATCTTCAACGTACTCCTCATTGCCAACCCCTACGATGCCTTCATGCTGGAGGACGACGGGCGTGTGGACGAGAAGATATTCAACGAGTACATGAACCTGAGCCTGCGCTATCCGCCCCGCTTCACCCAAGCATCTACGATGGAGGAGGCACACGAGCGGTTGCAGGCCACCAAGTTCGACCTCGTCATCTGTATGCCAGGTACCGACAACAACGATGCCTTCGACATTGCCCGCAGCATCAAGCAGAAGTATGCCGACACACCCATCGTGGTGCTTACCCCCTTCTCGCACGGTATCACCCGACGTATGCAGAACGAGGACCTGAGCATCTTCGAGTACGTCTTCTGCTGGTTGGGAAACACCGACCTGCTGCTCTCCATCATCAAGCTCATCGAGGACAAGATGAATCTTGAGCACGACGTGAACGAAGTGGGCGTGCAGATGATACTCCTCGTGGAGGACTCCATCCGCTTCTACTCCTCCGTGCTCCCCAACCTCTACAAGTTCGTCCTCCGCCAGAGCCAGGTGTTCGCCACCGAGGCCCTCAATGCCCACCAGCGCACCCTGCGTATGCGCGGCCGTCCGAAAATAGTCCTTGCCCGCAGCTACGAGGAGGCTATGGAATTGTATAACAAGTACTCGTCCAACATGCTCGGAGTCATCACCGATGCCCGCTTCCCCCGCGAGGGCAAGACCGACCCGCAGGCAGGCATCCGCCTCATCGAAGAGATACACCGGCGCGACGAATACCTCCCCCTTATCCTGCAGTCGGCCGAGAGCGAGAACAAACTGGCAGCCCTCCGTCTGGGCGTGAGCTTCGTCGACAAGAACTCCAAGAAGATGGACGTGGACTTGCGCGAGACCGTCTCCGATAACTTCGGATTCGGCGACTTCGTTTTCCGCGAACCTCATACAGGTGAAGAGGTACTGCGCATCCACAACCTCAAGGAGTTGCAGGAGAACATCTTCACCATCCCCCACGAACTGCTCCTCTATCACATCAGCCGCAACCACGTGAGCCGCTGGCTCTACTCGCGTGCCATGTTCCCCGTGGCCGAGTTCCTCAAGGAGATTACCTGGAAGTCGCTCGACGACGTGGATGCCCACCGCCAAATCATCTTCGAGGCCATCGTGAAGTACCGCAAGATGAAGAACCAGGGTGTGGTAGCCGTGTTCCAACGCGACCGGTTCGACCGCTACTCCAACTTCGCCCGTATCGGTGAAGGTTCGCTCGGAGGAAAAGGACGTGGCCTTGCTTTCATCGACAATATGGTGATGCGCCATCAGGAGTTCGAAGAGTTGGAGAATGCCCGTGTAGCCATTCCCAAAACCGTTGTCCTCTGTACCGATATCTTCGACGAGTTCATGGACATGAACAACCTCTACCAGATAGCACTCAGCGATGCCAGCGACGAGGAGATACTCCGCCACTTCCTCCGTGCCAAACTGCCCGACCGTCTGGTGGAGGACTTCTTCGCCTTCTTCGAGGTCGTGAAGTCGCCCATTGCCATCCGTTCGTCCAGCCTGTTGGAAGATTCGCATTACCAACCCTTTGCCGGTATCTACTCCACCTATATGATACCCTACTTGGACGACAAGTACGAGATGCTGCGTATGCTCAGCGATGCCATCAAGGGAGTCTATGCCTCCGTCTATTACCGCGACAGCAAGGCCTATATGCAGGCCACCAGCAACGTTATCGACCAGGAGAAGATGGCCGTCATCCTGCAAGAGGTGGTAGGTACACGCTACGGAAACCGCTTCTATCCCAACATCAGTGGTGTGGCACGTTCGCTCAACTACTATCCCATTGGCGACGAAAAGGCCGAAGAGGGAGTTGTCAGTCTTGCCCTCGGATTGGGTAAGTACATCGTGGATGGTGGCCTGACACTGCGCGTCTGTCCCTATCATCCCCACCAAGTGTTGCAGACCAGCGAAATGGAAATAGCCCTGCGCGAGACACAGACACAGTTCTATGCCCTCGACATGACTAATGCAGGCAGTAACTTCTCCATCGACGATGGTTTCAACCTCTTGAAGTTGCATGTCCGTGAGGCAGAGGCTGATGGTGCTCTCGACCTGATTGCCTCCACCTACGACCCCTACGACATGGTTATCCGCGACGGTATATGGCCCGGTGGACGCAAGCTGATTACCTTTGCCAACATGTTGCAGCACGAGGCTTTCCCCTTAGCCAAGATATTGCAATTGGTGCAGACTTACGGACAAAGTGAGATGCGCCGTCCCGTAGAGATAGAGTTTGCCGTCAAATTGAATCCTGACAAGACGGGAACTTTCTACCTCCTGCAGATACGTCCCATCGTAGATAGCAAGGAGATGTTGGACGAAGACCTGACATTAGTGAAGGATGAAGAGACAATACTGCGTTCGTACAACTCTTTGGGACACGGTGTGATCAGTGATATTCAGGATGTCATTTATGTCAAGACTGAGAACTATTCGGCAAGTAACAATCAATTGATCGCTTACGACATTGAACAATTGAACCGTCGCTTTTTGGACGAAGGAAAGAACTATATCCTTGTAGGCCCCGGTCGTTGGGGTAGCAGCGACACTTGGTTGGGTATCCCCGTCAAGTGGCCCCATATATCTGCTGCCCGTGTCATTGTAGAGGCAGGTTTGACGAATTATCGTGTCGACCCCAGTCAAGGAACACACTTCTTCCAGAACTTGACCTCGTTCGGTGTAGGATACTTCACTATCAATGCTTATTGTAACGACGGAGTGTACGACCAAGCCTTCCTCGATGCCCTGCCTGCCGTAGAGGAGACACGCTTCCTCCGTCACGTCCGATTTGAGAAACCTTTGATTGTTAAAATGGATGGAAAACGCAACCTTGGTGTAGTGCTCAAACCCATGGATTAGGTTTGTCAATAATTTAAGTTTCGCAAGCTCAACTTTCGTGTAGATAAAGGAGTTAAAGGGAGATATCGCTTCGCTCCTGGGGAGATAAAGGCCAAAAGTATAGTAAAACATTCGGCCTTTATCTCCTTCTATCTCCCTTTATCTCCATAATTCTACTTGCGAAAGTTGAATCAATAAATAGGTTTTGATATATCCCTATTTGAAGGAACTCTTGTAATACAATATTGAGCAATTCTCTGGTCGGAATAGTAGGGTTGCCACACGGCATATATCATTTGGTGTGACAGCGCGGTAGCGTGTCGTTTCCTCGTTCACATCCTCGGCTTGGCTGAGAAGTTCGAAGTAGGCCATGTTCACTGCATTGTTCAAGAAATTGGTACTCTTGAACGTGTATTCTGCCTCGTAGCGGTTCTTCACTTTTTCCAATTCTTGTGTATCTAATAGGGTACAACGGAAGGCCTCCAATTCTTTCCACACAGCCTCTTCGGCCTGTTGCAACGTCACTCCTTGTACGGGTTTTCCTGTTATTTGCAACAGGCCGGCATCCGTGCTTCCTGTGATATAAGCATCAATTTGGCTGAATACCTGTCGTTCTTTCACCAATCGGGCAATCAAGCGGCTGGAACCGCCGTTGGCCAGCAGGTCGCTTAACATATCAGTTGCATAGTAGTCGGGATGGAGACGGTTGCATGTATGAAAAACCATATACAGGGCATCTACGGGAACGTTGCGCTCCACTTCCATCCGTCGGATAACTGTTTGTTCGGGTTCTTGGGGAAGGATAGGCTTCTGAACTTGACGTGCAGGGATGGGTGCAAACCACTTTTCGGCCAAGCGTACCACTTCGTCAAACGGAATATTTCCTGTAACGGCCAAAACGGCATTGTTCGGAGCGTAGAAACGGTAGTAGAACTCCTTGACCTCTTCCAATGTGGCTTCGGCGATGTGGCTAAGCTCCAATCCTATTGTTGGCCAACGGTAAGGATGTACCGTATAGGCCATGCTGCGTACAAGATGAGAAGCATCGCCGTATGGTTGGTTTATATGCCGTTGCTTGAATTCTTCCATCACTACCCCCCGTTGTATGTCCAAACTCTGTTGGGAGAAGGCTAATCCTAACATCCGGTCCGATTCGAGCCAAAACCCCACTTCCGCGTTTTGTTTGGGAAGTGTCAGGTAATAATTGGTCAAGTCGTTTGTTGTCCAAGCATTGTTTTCTCCTCCAGCATCCTGCACTGGTGCATCATAATCAGGGATATTGACCGAACCGCCAAACATCAAGTGCTCAAACAAGTGTGCAAACCCTGTGCGTGTAGGAGCTTCATCGCGTGCACCTACGTCGTAAACCACATTGATGGCTACCATTTGAGTGCTGCGGTCCTCGTTGTGTACGATGCGTAGCCCGTTGGGGAGTGTATGTCTGTTTACGTGAATCATTACAATACCGTCACTTTACGGATAACCACATCCTCGTCGGGACGGTCGGCACGATTGGTCTTTACTTGTTGGATGACATCAACCACTTCCATACCTTCCGTAACTTCGCCAAATACGGTATATTGATTGTCCAGATGAGGAGTGCCTCCTATGGTAGTGTATGCTTCTATCTGTTCGGGAGTAAACTTGAATGGGGTATCATTGGCAACCTGGTCTTGTGCTTCTGCAATCAATTGTTCCTGTAATTGCTGTAAACCTGCCATATCATTTGCTTTGCGCATTTTATAGATTTCCTTCATGTGTTGGCGGGCCAAGGTGTCAAAGGCTGTCTTCAACTTCATTTGGTTGAGTTGGTTCTCCATGCCTGCCACTTGTTGAGGAGTATATACTTGTCCTGTAACAATATAGAATTGGCATCCTGACGAGCGGCGTTCGGGATTTACTTCATCGCCTTGACGGGCGGCAGACAGAACCCCTTTCTTGTGGAAGTATTGTGGGTACACGAACTCTGCAGGTAGGGTGTATCCCGTATCACCTGTTCCCAACATCTTTCCTGCGGGTGCGCCTTTGGATTCCGGGTCTCCGCCTTGAATCATAAAATTCTTGATGACGCGATGGAACAGTGTACCATTGTAGAATCCTTCGTTGGCCAATTTAATGAAATTATCCCGATGTTGCGGTGTCTCGTCGTACAGCTTCACTGTAATATTTCCTTTTGATGTCTCAATCAGACAGCATGTTTGTTTCTTATGTTCCATGTTTTTATGTTTCAGTAATTGTTCTTTATAAAATTCAAATTATTAGGGATGTTTGCTGAATACCAATAAATATTCATCTTCTGCACTTCCATAGCCTGTGCGTTGACTTCCATAATCCGTGCGTTGACTTCCATAGTCTGTGCATGGACTTCCATACTGTAAGTCTGTACTTTGGAAGTTTGGGCTTTGCTATTTGTAGTTATTCATTATTCTGTCCTTCCAGAATCTTTTTTACCTGTTCTTCCGTCTTGTAAAGTTTGTCGCGACATTGGGCTAATAGGGATTTTACCTCTTCCAGAGTGTCGCACAGGCGGTCGATGCCCAGTTCGTTGTTTTCCATGTCGGACACCAATGCCTCTAACTTGGCCATTGCCTGTTCGTATGTCAATTTCTCGTTCTTCATCACTTTATTTTTTTATCTTTTTAATTTCAGAAACTATGGTTCCTTTAGCCAAGCGTGTGTGCACTACGTCTCCTGTTTGCAGTGTTGCGACATCAGTAACAGCTTGTCCGTTCACTGTCGTTATGCTGAATCCACGAGCCAAGATTCGTTCAATATCGCAAGCGTCAATCCGTTGGCTTATCAGTTCGAAACGGTGGCGCTTGGCTTGCAATATCAGCGCTGTGGCTGCCGTTGCTCGTCCCCACAAACGGGTTTGCTTGTCCCTTTCGTTCATCATCCGGGATGTTGCAGTGTGTGGTATTCTTAGAATCATGTCGGCCAATTTACGCCTTTGTCTTTCTAATTTGTCTATTATTAAGGTACGCATAGTTTCGGCTAAAGTTTCCAACCGCATAGCAGCCTCGTGTGCACGGTCAATCAGGAATCCGGCTGCTGCAGTGGGAGTCTTTACACGGGTATGCGCCACCATGTCGAGCACCGTATCGTCACGTTCGTGTCCGATTCCGGTAATGATGGGTAAAGGAAATTGGGCACAAGCGGAAGCCAACAGGTAGGTGTCGAAGCCTGAAAGGTCGCTGACTGCGCCTCCGCCACGGATAATTACGACTACATCCCATTTTTCCTGGGAAGCAAGGATGCGGTCAAGGGCATTCAAAATAGATTCTTCCACTTTGTTTCCCTGCATGATGGCAGGAAACAGTGTATAATGAAATTGTAAACCGTAGGGATTGGATGCAAGTTGGTTGCAGAAGTCGCCATATCCTGCAGCCGTAGAGGCTGAAATTACGGCGACGCGTTGGGGTAAGGTAGGAAATGGCAACTCTTTGTTTAGGGTAAGTACACCTTCTTCCTCCAATTGACGGAGAATTTCACGGCGATGCCGCACCATATCGCCCATTGTGTAGGAAGGGTCGATGTCCAATACTGTCAGTGAATAGCCATACAATTCGTGAAACTCAACTCTTACCTGCACCAACACCTTGATGCCAGCTGCAAAGGGTTGTCCTGTTTCACGTTCAAAATAGGGACGGAGCAAACGGAATACATTGCTCCATACCGTACCGCGTGCTTTGGCAACGAAGTGGCCTGTGTTGGATTCTTTTTGTACAAACTCAACATAACAATGCCCGGCGGAATTTATACGCACATCGCTCAATTCTGCCTGTATCCAATATTCGTCAGGCAAAGCGCGACCAAGCATTTGGCGCACCTGGTTGTTCAGTTCGTACAGTGTAATGGCAGGCATCAGTTCTTCTTTTCTTTGGCCTGTAGCATCTCGCGTAACGATACCAGGAGCTTTTCTCTTGCAATAGGCTTTGACAAGAACGTGTCGCATCCTGCCTCCAATACCCGTAGACGGACATCTTCGAAAGCCTCGGCACTGCATCCGATGATGAATACTTGCTTGTTGTGCTCTCGGATCAGACGGGTAGCTTCCAATCCGTCCATTACGGGCATACCCACGTCCATGATGATGACATCAAATTCCTCTTTCTTGGCTAAATTTACAGTTTCTTCTCCGTTGTAGGCATGAACTACCCGTGAGGTATACTTGTTCAAAATACGTTCCAGTAGCAGATAATGGTTGTCGTTGTCTTCTGCTACCAATATGCGCAGATTACTGTCGGATACATCCTTGAAATCATCCTCTTCATTGGCTGTCTCCTGAGGTATATCCTTTTTACTGAGTTCAATATCCGTACATGGAAACCATGCCCAAAATGTGGAACCTTTGCCCTCTTCTGATTCTACGCCAATCTGGCCGTTCATGGCATCCATAATGGCTCTACAGATACTCATGCCCAATCCTGTACCCTGTGCAAAATCATTCAGTTTATAGAATCGTTCGAATACCTTTTCCTGCTTTTCCTTTGCGATTCCGATGCCCGTGTCTTCTACATAGATTCTGAATCCATTGCCTTCCACACGGTATCCCATACGTATGTGGCCTTGCATGGTAAACTTGATGGCATTCGTTACAAAGTTTGTGACTACTTGACTTATGCGGTTTCTATCCAGCGTCACCATACAAGTATTGTACGGATTGTCCACCAACAGCTTCACCTTTCCTCCGCTTGGTCCATTGTTTACTCGTTGCTCCATAGCGGTATGGATTTCGGCAAACAAAAGGGCTACATCAAAACGCTCGGGACGCAAGTCCATCATACCGGCTTCCATCTTCGAGAGGTCCAGAATGTCGCCTATCAGTCGTAGCAGCAGGTCGTTGTTCGTGTGTATGATATTCCAATATTCTTCTCTCTCTTCTGAAACATCCGTCTCTTTCAACAATTCGCTGAATCCTACGATTGCATTCAATGGGGTGCGTATCTCGTGACTCATGTTGGCAAGGAAGGCGCTCTTCAGTTTGTTGCTTTGTTCCGCTTGTTCCTTGGCAACGGCCAATTCGTCGTTACGCACCTTCAATACACGGTTCACTCGTTTATTCCTCTGCAAAAGGAAGAAAATGAAGGTTGTCATCAGCAGGAAAACCAATACCAATACAATCGTTATACCCAAATATCTTTGGTAGCGGAGCACCTCTTCATCTACTTCCGATACGAACATGGTTCCATCGGGCAATTGCTCTTTTTGCAAACCATATTCCTCCATTTTTTCTTTGCTGAAGATGTATTTACTCTTGGTAAACTTGAAGGTGCTTTCTACATCCTCGCCCATATTGTACCGATGGATGTCTTCCACGATATGGTCGATGTTCCACTCTTTTTGTGGAATGTATCCACCTACGGCCCATTCGCCAAGTCCCACACCCGTCATGGTGAATACCGGCAAATTGAATCCTTCAGGGAAAATCTCTTTGATAGAACTTTCCTGATAATAGCGTCCGCTTTTATCTACACGCCATGTGCCAAGCAACACTACGGTGTTTTCGGGTAAAGCGCGCATACGTACTTTCATTTGTGACATGGAGAAACTCAATCCTCTGAGTGACGCCAGATTCAGTTCGGGATACTTCTCTACAACTACTTCACGCATCAATGTTCCCAAAGCGGCACCTTCGTAACTGTTGTCGGTTACAAAGGCAATACGTATCGTATTTGGGTAGATTTTCTTTATCAATTCGATGTTTGCTTCCACATCATAGCGGTTTATCATGCCGCCAGTGTGTCCGCGTTCACGGGCCATGGCGCACAAATCCTTCTTTTCGGGATACCAATAAAGGAAATCGGGCATATTGCCAGGGATAGGTACACCGAATTCATCCATGTAGCATCCATAAAAAGGTACATCGGGGATAGTCTCTTGCTCCAGATAAGAAATCCATGCTTCATGTCCGAGTAACACCACAGCTGCCAGTTCGTCTTCGGTGTAGCGCTTGAGCATGTTTGCCATGTCGGAAACCCATTCGTGACTACTCTCAAATCCTAAAAAGCCCATATAGGCGATTGTACTGGTATAGTTGTACTTCTTTTCGTTCATCAATTGCTCGAATCGTGCCATAAAACGGGCTGTACGCTCCGAGTCAGAGGAGTAAGAACTTACCACCAAGACTGTTTTCTTTGTTTCGCGTATCTGGGCTTGCAGGGACATTGCAGCCAATAGAAAACAAAGTATTAGATATAGTTTACCGGCTATTTTCATTAGACAAATGTAGCTTCTTTGGTTTACAACAAATATAATGTGGCAAAATTATAAAGAAATCGTGTTATAACGAAACTTTCACTTAAAAAAGTGAAGAAGCTGTTATAAATTTACTTTAACTTTAATCCTTAATCCCTACTTGTAACTATTCAGCGATAATACAAACGCTCAATTTATTATTTAGAAAGCAGAGACACAAAGACACAGAGAAGATATATTATAATTATGAGCTACGAGCTAATATTTGTCACTGAAAAAGGGAAAAAACTCTGTGTTTCTGTGCCTCTGTGTTCTAAATAATTTGTTTCGCTGAATAGTTACCCCTACTTCCTTCTGTGGCAAAGGACATAAAGAATCACCGGCACTCCCAACAACGGTGTGATGGCACTCAAGGGGACAGTTCCTTGGTCGCCGGGTAGGGTGCAGAGCAGATTGCACAATAGGGCTACCGTAGTGCCTGTCAATAGCGACAACGGCATCAATGTACGGTGATCGGCTTTGCGAAGCAGCAGACGGGCCATGTGGGGAACTGCCAATCCCAAAAAGGAGATGGGACCACAGAATGCCGTGGTCGATGCTGCCAATAGGCCTGTGGCCAGCAACAGGTATATGCGTGTCCGATGCATGTTGATACCCAGATTCTCGGCGTATTGGTTGCCCAGTAACATGGCATTCAAGGGCTTTACCATCAGCAAAGATAGTACAATGCCTACCGTCACCAACGAGGCGAACCAAGGCATCTGTTCCATCGATACACCACCAAAACTGCCCATGCCCCATATCATGTAGGAGTGTACCCCTTCGGCAGTAGAAAAGAAGTTGAGTAATGAGATGATGGAGGAACCGGCATACCCAATCATGACTCCCACAATCAGCAGCAACACGTCGCTTTTGAGTAAGGTAGAGAAGAATAGCAACAACCCCATGACGGCCATGGCTCCAACAAAGGCTGCTACGGTCACGGCAAGAAAACCGCTCAATGCCATCTTTCCTGCCATCAGACTGCCACCACTGAGAAGCATCACAATGGCCACACCCAAGCTGGCACCGGAGTCGATGCCCAAGATGGAAGGTCCTGCTAAGGGATTACGGAATGCCGTTTGCAGCATCAGGCCACTTGCAGCCAAAGCTGCACCACACAACAGTGCCGTCAGGGCTTGAGGTAATCGTACCTCTTGTACGATAAACTGCCATGATGGGCGAACTGTATCTGCTTCGCCCGTGAGCACATTCCATACATCCAAGGGTGGGATGTCTACGGTTCCTACAAACAGATTGGCTACGAACAAGGCGGTTGTCAGCATTGCCATTAGCAGAATGAGGATTCTTTCGCGGGTCATTGGGGGCTTATTCCTTATTTATATATTATAGATTTTAGTTTCGCATGTACAACCTTTTGGAGTTAAAGGAGAAGTTTCCTTGAGCGGAGCGAAAAAAAGCCAAATGTATTGCTTACATAATTTGCCAAACTCTTGGCTCTAACTCATAGGCTCGAAGAGCCGGTAGCTTCTATAACTCCTTTTAATTCTTCGCAAGTTCCTACTTGCGAAACTTTAGTAGTTATATTTGCCGCGAAGATACTGTTTTTTTTTATCCGTGCCATCATTTATGGAAATAAATGCTTCGATAGTGCAAAAATAATGTTATTCTTTCAAAGGAAAGATTAGCAACAATATGCTCATTGGTACATGAGCATAAGTTCATTGGCCATTTAACATAGGTTCGTTGGGCCTTGCACTTATGTCCGTATTTCAGATTGTTTCTGGTAAAGGTTCAAAAGGTGGGGACGCAACCGGCTTTTCGGACTGACCCCAACAAACGTACGTGTCTTCCGAACGCCCAAAAAGCAACGGAGGATGCAACTGGAAATGTTGCATCCTCCGTTCGTAAAAAATCTATTTAAATGTATTTCTTACTTCTTGCGAGCGTTACCATAGCGGCTCATGAACTTATCTACACGACCGGCAGTGTCAACCAACTTAGACTTACCAGTGAAGAAGGGGTGTGAGCTACTTGAAATTTCGACTTTTACTACAGGATAAGTTTCGCCTTCGAACTCTACAGTATCTGTAGTCTTGCAAGTTGAACGAGTAAGGAACATATCGCCGTTAGACATGTCTTTGAACACTACGGGACGATAGTTCTCGGGATGAAGACCTTTTTTCATTGTTATATTTTCTTTATTAATTATTATATTCTTAAACTTATTGCTGGTAACAATAATGTGTAATGGTCTGTTAATTCAGGGCGCAAAGGTACTGTTTTTATTTATAACAGACAAGTTTTTCAAGAAAAATATCTCAATTTTACGCTGATAGCTTTGGAAATCCGCGACGCTGTACTATCTTTGCGGTCTGAATGACTGTGAAAATCACAAATCATAAATCATAAATCAAAAAATCACAAACGTATGACTGAAAAAATCAAAGCAACGTTGAGAGACTCCAAGGCAGCGCGTTGGACGGCTCTCGTAATCGTGTCGTTCACGATGATGATGGCCTACTTCTTTACAGATGTAATGGGACCATTGGAAGCACCCCTTACCACAAAGGGCAAACTGGTATATTTTGAAGACGGCTCTTATTTGTCTGCAGACTCGCTGATGAAGATTACCACCCTCACAAGTGAGGATGAAATTGCGGTAGGCGACACTTATATTGCTGTATATTTCAATGATGAGGGGGAGACAGAGAGTAAGGAACTGACCGTGTCTTCAACCATCAACGGTCTTGGATGGTCCAACAGTGACTATGGAATCTTCTCGGGCGCGTACGGATATATCAATGTATTCCTGTTCATGCTATTCTTCGGTGGACTTATCCTTGATAAGATGGGTGTGCGTTTTACCGGTATTATGAGTACAGGTCTCATGTTTGTGGGTGCAGCCATCAAATGGTATGCTGTCGACAATGGCTTCGCTGGTGAATTGTTCGGCCTGCCTACCCAAGTGGTAGTGGCCTGTCTGGGTTTTGCTATATACGGTATGGGAGCCGAGATTGCAGGTATTACGGTGACAAAAGTCATTGCCAAATGGTTTGCTGGTCACGAGATGGCACTTGCCATGGGATTGCAAGTGGCGCTTGCCCGTGTGGGTACAGCGTGTGCCCTCTTCTTTGCATTACCGATAGCACAGAGCATCGGAAGTGTATCCGCACCCGTTATGTTCGGAGCGTCGGCACTTTGCATCGGCCTGTTGTCATACATCGTCTATTGCGTGATGGACAAGAAACTCGACAAGTCAATAGCCGAGGAAGACATCGCAGCAGAGAGCGAAGAACAGTTCAAGTTCAGCGACCTGAAGCTTATCTTCTGCAACCAAGGCTTCTGGCTCATCACATTCCTTTGCCTGATATTCTATGCAGCCGTGTTCCCGTTCCTCAAGTTTGCTACCAACCTGATGATTATTAAATATGGTGTAAGTCCCAGCATTGCAGGTATGATTCCTGGCCTGTTGCCTTTCGGTACCATGTTGCTTACACCGTTGTTCGGCTCACTTTACGACAAGATGGGCAAGGGGGCAACACTGATGATTATCGGTTCAGTGCTCCTTACTATCGTACACCTCCTCTTTGCTATGCCATTGCTCAACGTATGGTGGTTTGCCGTTATTATCATGATTCTGCTGGGTATTGCCTTTTCGCTTGTGCCCTCGGCCATGTGGCCGTCAGTGCCCAAGATTATTCCGATGAAACAGCTTGGTTCGGCCTATGCCATCATATTCTACATTCAGAATATCGGTTTGTCAATGGTGCCCGTACTTATAGGTAACGCAATAGCTGCCAACACCAGCAACGGCACGACCGACTACACCGTTCCTATGTTGATTTTTGCATTTTTTGGAGCCATGGCTGTAGTCATTGCAGTACTGCTCAAGATTACCGACAAACGTAAGGGATATGGCCTTGAAGAAGCAAATATTAAGTAAAGTGATATTTTTTTAAGAAAAATGTTCGTGTTTAAAAAAAAAAACATACCTTTGTCAGCGGAATCAAAATTTATTAACCCAATAAAACAAAATTAGTATGAAAAAGTTTAAAGTTAGTGCCATGTGCGCAGTATTGTGTGGTAGCTTGATGTTCTCATCATGTATCGGTTCATTCGCTTTGTGGAACAAAGTAAAGGATTGGAACGAAAGTTTGACAGACAATAAGTTCGTGAACGAACTCATCTACTTGGCCATGTGGATTGTGCCTGTATACGAAATCAGTTTCTTTGTTGACAATGTATTGCTGAACACCATCGAGTTCTGGACAGGTGACAATCCTGTTGCCAATGCCGGTGAAGTAAAGACAGTGAAGGGCGAAAAGGGGCAATATCTGGTGAAGACCAATGTTGACGGTTACACCATTACCAACGAAACCGGACAGGAAATGACATTGAAGTTCGACGCTGAGGCTAATAACTGGAGTGTGATGAATGGCAACGAAGCTATCGAACTGTTGTCAATCAACAACGACGGTACTGTAAACATGAACATGCAGAACGGTACTTACATGCAGGTCAATATGGATGCTGCTGGCATGATGGCTGCCCGTCAAGCTGCTTCAGCACAGACTTGCGGATTTGCTATGAGATAATTGAGTTTGACAATAAAATGAAGAGGGGAGTGCGTCGTTGATGACGCGCTCCCTTTTTTTTGTGTGCTGAAAACGAAATGGCATTAGAATGGATATCCCACGGCGAGGTGCAGGCCAAGGCCGTCCTTAAAACGGGGGATGTTGTAGTAGCCGCTCTTGCCAGTGTCATAGGGCAGGTGCAGGGCTATACCCAAATCGAGGCGGAGCACTAAGAAGTCGAGGTCGTAGCGTACACCGAGGCCCGTGCCAAGGGCAATGTCGTTCCATATATCCTTTATGGTCAGTTCTCCACCGGGACGGTCGGCTTGGCTATGGAGCAACCACACGTTTCCGGCATCAAGGAAAGTGGCACCGTAGAGGTTTCCCACAATGGGGAAGCGGAGTTCTACGTTGGCTTCCAGCTTGACATCGCCCGTTTGATCTAAGTAGGAGAACGTGGTTTCGGCAGGGTGATAGCTTCCCGGTCCGATGGTACGTGCCGTGAAGGCGCGGATGCTGTTGGCACCACCAATGTAGAACTGTTCACTGTAGGGGGCGTATTGCGAATTGCCGTAGGGAACTATCACGCCGGCCATCAAGCGGGTGGCTACATGAGTGCGGCCTCTTACTTTGAAGAGGTTGCGCAGTTCGGTTGTCACTTTCATGAACTGTGCAAAGGGATTTCCTAACAAATCCTTGTCCTGCCTGTCAAATGGTTTGCCAAAGAGGGCATAAATGGCCGATGTGATGTTTCCGCCCGAAGTCACCGTGGTACTCCACCATGTGTGATGGCGGCGCGAGGTGATGGCTGCATCGTCGAACGTGTAGGTGTAGCTCATGGTAGGGATGAACTGGTCGCGGAAACTGATGGCCAAAGCACGGTTCTGCTCCATGATGGAGTCGAACTTGGCTGTGTGGTCCTGCAGCATGTTGAAGGTCAGACGGAAGGGGGTGAACACATGCTTGGAGGTCTTTGTCGGTTGGAATGCATAGACAGCGCTTCCTCCGAACGAGAGGAGGCGGAAGTATCCGGCACGGTTCAACTGGTTGGCATAGAGTTTGAATTCAGTCTGTGCAGGGAAACGGAAGCGGCGTGTGTCCAATCCAGGAAACATCAGACGGGGATAGGTGAGCGCTGTAGATAATCCCAATTCCCACGAATTGATTTCGGCACTCTTGCCCGTAGCTGCACCGCCTGTCTGCCATTCGTACGAGGCATCCAACTTGACAGAGAAGGTTTCGCCACCACGGAACACATTCTTCTTGGACACGCCCAAGGAGAGTCCAGGACCTGCTTGGTCGTTGCTCTTGGTGGTGGCATTCACCTCCATCTCCACATCAAGGGGTTTGTCGAACGTGGCGTTCATCACTACATCCAAAGTGTCGCATGTGGCCGAAGAGTCGCGTGGTACGAATTGCATGTCCACTGAACTGAAAACTCCCATGCGGGCCATATTCTCCTGACTCAACCGTTGGGCCTCCTGCGAATAGAGGTCGCCGTGTCGCAAGCGGAGGTTGTGAAAAAGTACACTGGGGCGGAGGGGTGGTTTGGTGCCGTTGTAGTGGACTTGCAGGTGGCGTATCTGCAAGGTGTCCTGCAGGCGAGTTCGGTTGCTTTTCCTTAGGTTTACCGTCAGATTACCGATGTACCATTGGCGGTTTATACGTTCGGGAAGTCCCTCTTCGGGCTGAATCTGTAGCCACACCTTGCCCGGTTGCTGGATGGTGTCGGCACGGAAAGTGATGTAATTGCTCCGATAGTAGTAGTAACCATTATTGCGGAAGAGGGTGCTCAACCGGTTGCGTTCGCTCTCCAGTTGTACCACACTGAAGGGGGCACCTGCCCTCAGCAAACGCTCTTTTTCCGTTGAACATATCAACGTGTCGGCCACCCAAGGGAAACGGTGGTATTGGATGGAATCAAGGGTAAAGAGGTGGCCGGCATCCACACGGTAGGAAACCTTTTCCTTCCGCGGATTCTTTTGAGGGATAATTTCGTTGGTGACCCGTCCGCGGAAGAATCCGTAATCGCGCAACAGGTTAGTGGCCACTTTGCTTCGTACATCGGGATTTACGGCCGACAGGTAGACAGGTTCGCTGGCAAAAGTGTTGAATATCCACTTGCCAACTCCCTTTTGTCTGTTCACAAAGGCATTGTAGGTCCATAGGCCGAACGGCAACGGCCACTGGTGCGACGAACTGCCGAAGATGGCATTGTTGGGCGGATAGGCCAAAGCAGCCTTCACCTCATCCCATGCGGCTTCGGTATGCTTCAGTGCGCTATCGTTCACGTACTCGATTCGCTCGATGCCGGTGTAGAGTGTCTCGTCCTCGGGCAAGTTGCGTGTGGTGCTGCACGAGAATAAGATGATGGTCAATAGAATACTATAATAAGAGTGACGCATAATCAAATCTAATTATCATTTTCGCGATGATGGTTTTCTCCCCTTTGTGGTGAGTTGGAGGGGGCTTTCTCTTTTCTCTTGAATATAAATAGCTCACCCAACTTGTTCACCTTACGGCGGAGTACAATACCCGCACCCGTTTCGATGATTTCCCCTTCGAGGATGCTCTCGTAATTTTTTGTGTGGAAAAGTTTGACGTAACGTGTGCCGCTATCATCCAAGCGATACTCCAAGGAGATGTCGTCGATGAAGGAATTGTTCTCCTCGGCCACAGCCTCGTTGCCTGTAGATATACGTCCGCCGATGATGACACTCAGGCGGTTGTTCCAAAAACGTTTGGCAAAACGGAAGGAGTAGTCGGTTCCTCCTTGTGTGGTTCCGTCGGCAGCATAGTTGTCTTCCACACCGATGCTTACATCCACCGTCTTGAGGGCGCTTCCGGCGATGTTTGATATTTCGCTTTGCAGGAAGGAATTCAATGCATTTGAGGTGCTGAATCCGTTACCGGAGCCTCCCTGTCCACCCATGTACATACCTGTCACCAACATGGTAACGGCCAATTTGCCCCGCTCTTCGGTTGACATGGCGGCCAGTTGGTTTTGTAAGGTCACATCCTCAGGGGTATCGAGGGTAAAGTTCAAACCCATGTCGGCCAACGTACCCGTGAGGCTGATACCTACGTCGAAATTGACGTAGCGCGAATTCTTCTCCTCAGTAACCGAGGTACGTACCCGTTCAGTGGCGGTGATGTTCAGGTAAGGATTGCTGGGATTGCCTGTGAACTCAGCATAACTACCGCCCGTGATACGGAAAGTCTTCAAGGGGATGACGGGCAACGAGTATTTCATTTCGCCACCGTCCAGTGTATAACGACCCGTCAGTAGCAGGTCACCTTGTGGGGTATATTGTAAGGCAAGGTTTCCTCCACCACGCACCTCCACATAGTTGTCGTTACCCATATCCACCTGCATCTCTGCCCCTTGGTCAATCTGCACGTTCATCAACATGTCGATGCCTCCGAGGGATACCTCCTTTTGTACGTCGGAGGTGGCGGTGGTGTCATTGAAGTTCACGAATGTCACCATGTTTCCCAATCGGTCCTCCACGGCCAAAGGGGAGTCCTTCAGAATGTAGGTCACATCCGTATTGCCTAATACATTCATCGTACCGCGTACTGTGGGGCTTGACAATTCTCCCTTGATGGTAGAATAGAGGTTTATGAAGACTTTGCCATGGAGTACGGAGTTCCTGTTCTTCTTGGCATTCAGCAGTTCGTACTCCGTAGCCCGCATCTGAAGGTCGGTCTGTATGTTCGAGAGATTATTCATATTTACCTGACCAGTTAGAGTCAAAGGGTTCTTTCCTTTGGTGTAGATATTGAAATTCTCGAACCTCAAGAGGTTTTTGGTAATGTAGATGGGTGTCTTGTCGAAACGGAAATCCATGGCATAGAGGGGCGAATGCACTTGCACAGAGTCGAAGCGTACGCTCCCGTCGATGTGTGGCGATTGGGGGGAGCCTTCTACGGATAGTTCGCCGTTCAGTTTACCCGCCAACTTGATTATGTCGCGCGGTACAAAAGCATTGGCTATCTCCATGGGGAGGCTCTCCAAATTGATGTCGAGGGAAATGCTTTTAGTTGACGAGTTGAGAAGTTGACGAGTTGACGAGGGGAGTACAAGTGAATCCGCAATTTCTTCTTCCCTTGTCATCTTATCAACTTCTCCCTTGTCAACCGAATAATACTTTCCATCTGCTGTACCTATCATCTCGCCGTTTTGCATGAGTTGTAGGTTTACGATGTGTTCGTTTTTTCGCATGGGGAGATATACGGCTTCGGCTCCTATGGTTCCCAATGGGTAATCCTCGTAAGTCAATTGATTCGCTTGGAGGGTACCGCTGAAGGTGTGTGTCCCTTTGCCTCCAATGTAATGAAGTTCGGCATCCAGCATACCAGTCATGTCGGGTGCATAGGGCATTAGTTTCAGTATCTCATTCAAGTTCAGTTGCTTTACGTGGACAGTGAGGTCTTGCAGAGCCTCTTCGTTGGGTGTGGAGAAGAGGCGCAAACCCATCCCTGCATGGTCGAGCAAAGCGATGTTGCCCTCCACTCGTCCTGAATCGCTCAGGTAGATGTGGTTGTCGGGGTTCAGCGTGAAGGAGCGGAAACCGATGACGGGATGTTCGGGGAAGAGCGAGAATCTCCATCCCTCCTTCTCCGGTGCGGCCATGATGCCGAGGTCAAGTCCTGTTTCTCCTTGGCCGTCCAAGAAGTTCATGCGGGCACTTCCTGTGGTGTCGCACACGGCTCCCTCCATACTGACGGTAAAGGCAGGCTTTTGTTTGTCGGAGGTGTTGATGACAAGGGCATGGTAATGTATCGCGGCCGTATCCTGATGGAGAGTCAGTTGCACAGTATCCAATGCAAGGCTATCGGTGTGTAAGCCGTGTATCGCCGCATAGCCATTGATTCCCAATAGGGGAGAGGTATTCAGCATCACATCCACGCTCTCCATGCTGATGCCGTTCTTCCTTTGCAGATAGGTGGCTACGGGATTGTTTTCTCCAGCATTCAGCATTAGAGCCACGTCGGGTAGGAGATGTTTTACCTGATTGATTCTTACGGAGCGTGCTTCTATCTGTTTTTGTATCTCGCTCACAAGAAGATTGGCGTGGCGGACAAGAGGCTCAATGCCGCTTGCTCCGCAGAGGTCGAGGTCGAGGTCGCCCGCCCTCAGTTGTGCGAAAAGGGTGTCGTTCTCCCTTCCCGAAAGGTACGCTTGTGCACTAAGTTCTTCCAATGGATAAGTGGGTAGGAAGTGATGCAAGGCAAGGCTATCGATGCGGGCATCCAAGGTGTACTTTTCCGTACGGGTGTCGTAGTGTCCCTTGGCGCTTAGTTGTCCTTCTCCTTCGTGCAGGACGAGGAGGGCATCGAAACGGTTTTTGTTGATATTCAACGAAGCGTCGAGATGGATACCTGCGGGGATGATGAGCGAATGGTTGGCACTCTGATACTCTTTGAAGAGTTCTTCCAAACACACATTGACGTTGCCTATGCGCTTCTCCTCGTCGGTCAGGTGACGGATGTCGCCATGTGCGATAATGGTTGCCACACTATCCATCTGTACGTGCAAGGTGTCCAATTGCATGTGCTCCATATTGCCGTATGCCTCAGCATATAGGTTGAGGGGAACGGTGAGTTCTTTAGGCAACCTCTCTCCCAAGAACGAAAGCATGTCGGCCTTGCCTATATGACCACGGAGGTGTGCATATAGTTTTTCCTTACCATTTTCCTTGAGCGCACCCCAAGGTAACATGAGTGAGGCTTGAGCGGTGGATGAGGTAGATTCAAGCCTGAGGTAAGGTATGCTTATCCCTGATGTGTCCATGCTGAGGCTTCCCGAGGTGTTTGTTAGATGCAACCCCGACCGCTCGCTCAAAGCTATCTGTTGGATAATGGCTTTGGCCTCCATCCCTTTGTAAAAGAGGGAGTCAAGTTGGATGTCGGCCTCCTCCACCTCTATCTGTGGAGACTCTGACCGAAAGCGTCCGTCGGCCATGACCAAGCGGAGTGCTTCGTATGAGGCTTCTTCCAGATTGACGGTTAATTTTTCCACTTCCGTCTCTTCCCATCCGACGGAGAGGCCCATTGTGTCGGCAGGCATCGTTAAGTGGAATTGCACTCGCGAAATTTCTGCCCTACCTAAGAAAAATTTCCATCCGACGGGAGAGGAAACAGAGTCCTTCGGAGCGTTGTCAGGAAGTACGGAAATGGCAACATCAACATCGTGCAGAAGCAAATCTTCCAACTCCACCACTTTGCTTGCCAAATCCATGTCGCCTCCTTCCAGACGCAATTGACCAATCCGTCCGTCGATGCCTACGGATGGTATCAGCGTACCCGTGAGAGCCTCTATATTGCGCAAGTCAATCCTGCTCACTTGCACCTTACCGTGCAGAAGAGGGCGCAAGGCCACCCCCGTGCGCAATTCACCAAGCGAAGCCAGCGTGTTGGCCGATAGCGTGTCGCACACCACCACATCCGTCAGAGCCAAATCGAGGGGAAACGCCAACCGAAGACTCCCTACACGGATGTCAAACCCTGTAGCATGGGAAGCCACACGGGCTGCTTTCTCCACCGCCCATCGTTGAACGGGAGGCAAATAAAGCAAGGTTAGCAAGGCGACAAATATCACCAAAGGCATTGCTAATAGCAACACGATAATCCGCCCTATATATTTCCGTTTACGAATCTCCATCTTCAATAGTTCATGGAAGGCCCTCTTTGGGCAAGCAAATATAATGCAATCCCGTCAGAAAAAGGAATGATTGCAGAGAATAATGCACCTTTGTGCTTAAAAACACGCCTCTTCGTTGAATTGTTTGGTTGTTGAGACTTAATTATTCATCCGCAGATAACGCAGATGACGCGGATGAATAATTATCAAGTATCTATCTGCGTATCTGCGTTATCTGCGGATGAAAAGTTAATTGGCTTCTTTGGGGAAAATACCAGTTTTACTTTGTCGGCTTCAGCAAGAAGGTGAAGTCGTAGTCACCATAAGGCAACTGGTATTGTCTGAGAGGCCATGCTCCCCAACTGTTCACACAACCCATACCCATTTGACCAAGGTCGATGTTGACGTATGTATCGCCCTTGCGGAGGTATTCGGGATGGTTCTGACGCTTGCTGTCACCATCGTCGAGGTCGCTCATCTTGTAGTGCAATGCCGAAGCAGAGAAGAGTTTGTCGGAGGTAATGTGCAAAGTGTTGTGGTGGTTGTCGCTCAATTCGTAGAAGCGCAAGTCGGTCTTGTTTCCTGTCTCTTGCGGACGTTGGTAGTCGTGGAATTGCTCGTCAACCGTCTGTTCGTAAAGTCCTACGAAAGAGGCACTCTTGCGGTCGTTGTAGTTCTCCACAGGGCCACGGCCGTAGTACTTCACACCGTTGTATCGTGCAGGAAGGGTTAATTGCATACCGAAGCGGAAGAGTGAAGCCACCTTGGCATCTTTCGTGGTGGTCATCTTCTGATTAACCACAATAGCACCCGTGTTGCTGATGGTGTAAGTCAACGCCAACTTGGCTTGCACGGCCTCCATGTCGTAGTTGGCGGTAACGATTACTTGGCCATCTTTCACTTCGTTGTTCAAGGAAGTCAACTTCAATCCGGGGTTCTTCCATACGGCCAAGCGACGTTGGATGTTTGCACCGTAGTCGTTGTCGGTGGGTGCACGCCAGAAGTTGGGTGTAAGGGCGGCTCCCGGTTGGATGACAAACTCTCCACCAACTATCCAGTTGTTCAAGTATCCGCTTTCCTTGTCGAATGAGATGGTGAAATTCTCGCCGATGATGTTCAAGGCAAGGTCATCAGACACCTGAAGTGCGCTTGCAAATCGGTAATTGTCGTTTGCTAGCTCCTTGTTCGTCTTCTCGCGGATAGCGAGTTGGTTGCCCGCTACGCGTTGTCCGGCAGGAAGGATGCCTTCGCGATTTTTCAGAGAGAAATAGACATTGAGGTGAACCTCCTTGTCGGGACAAATCTCATCGAGCGAGTAGGGAAGTCGCACCTTGACGGTTTCCAGCGGTTGGGCATTCAAGTCGTTGATGACACCCGATTGCTCGGCTACACCGTTTACTAACACCTCCCAAGAGAGTGTGTAGTTCTTCATCGTCTTGAAGAAGTTCTCGTTGTAGATGTTCACTTCGCCCTTCTGAAGGTCAGAAGCAGTTACCCAAACATTTTGATATTGGTGTGCAATCTCGTAGGCATGAGGATGCAAGTCTCGGTCGGGAGCTACAACACCGTTGTTGCAGAAGTTTCCGTCCGATGCATCATCCTTGTGGAAGTCGCCACCATAGCCATGAATTTCGGGTTCGGGCATACGGCGTGTCTTCTCGTTGTTGCGCTTCAGGATACCTTGGTCGGCCCAATCCCAGATGAATCCACCTTGGTATTTGGGATATTTGCGTACCAAGTCCCAATACTCCTTGAAACCACCGGCCGAGTTACCCATGGTGTGTGAATATTCGCATTGGATGAGGGGACGTGGATTGTTGTTCTTCGAGTATGCCTCGCATCCTTCGTAGCCGTAGTACATGGGACAGAAGATGTCAGTCTTGCCATTCTGTCCGGCAGGTTCGTATTGTACGGGACGTGTGGGGTCTTCGGCCTTAATCCAGTCGTAAGCCGCTTCGTAGTTAGGGCCGTATCCACCTTCGTTGCCTAATGACCAGAAGATGATGGCCGGATGGTTGTAGTAACACTGAACGTTGCGTTGGTTACGCTCGATGTGAGCCAAGGCGTATGATTCGTTCTTGGACAAGGGATTGTCTCCATACATCATACCGTGAGACTCCACGTTGGCTTCGGCTACCATGTAGAGGCCGTATTGGTCGCACAATTCATACCAACGGGGATCGTCGGGATAGTGGCAGGTACGCACGGAGTTGATGTTGAGGCTCTTCATCAGACGGATGTCGCGGAGCATATCCTCGTAGCTTACGGTGTAGCCGTTTACGGTGTTCAGTTCATGACGGTTCACACCTTTGAAAAGGACAGGTTGTCCGTTTACCAGCACTTGGGCGTTCTTGATTTCCACTTTGCGGAAACCTACCTTCAGGGGAATTACTTCGGAAACCTTCTTGCCATCCATCAATGTGGCGGTAAGGGTGTAGAGGTAGGGTGTCTCGGCCGTCCACTTGTTGGGTGAAGCCATCTTTATTTCAGCTTTCTGCTTGCCACTACCTTTTACGGTGGTGTTGGCCACGATGTTGCCTTCAGCATCGGCAAGGGTCAGTTCTACCGTACCGTTTCCTTGCAAGTCGAGGTCGATAGCCAACGTTCCGTCGGTATATTGTGCATCCAAGTCGGGAGTTACGCGGATGTCCTTAATCTGCTTCTTGTTACGAGCATACAGGTAGCATTCGCGGGCAACACCTGAGAGGCGGAAGAAGTCTTGGTCCTCAAGGTAAGAACCGTCGCACCAACGGAATACCTGAAAGGCAATCAGGTTCTCCTTGCCAGGCTTCAAGTATTTGGTCAAATCGAATTCGGTAGCCAATTTGGCATCTTCGCTATATCCGACGAACTTGCCGTTTACCCACAGGTAGATGTTCGATGTCACCGATCCGAAGTGTGCGATAATCTGCTTGCCCTTCCAATCGGCCGGTACGGTGATGGTGCGGCGGTACGAACCCACGTTGTTGCGTTGGATAGGTACATGCGGAGGATTTGTCTGGAAGAAGTTGCTCCACGGATATTGTACATTCACGTAGATGGGGCGTCCGTAGCCATAAAGCTCCCATTGGCCAGGCACGGGCAACTTGTCCCATTCGCTATCGTCATAATTGACTTGCCAAAAGTCGGTCGGACGTTGGTCGGCATTCTCCACCCAATGGAAATTCCACATACCCATCAAGGATACATAGTTGGCCGATTCGGTCTTGCACTTCTGTGCGGCTTCAGCCGATTCGTATGCAAAGTAGTTGGTGTGCATCGGAGCACGGTTTACGGCGTTCAGTTCAGGGTCTTTCCATTCGTTGAACGTTTGGGCGCTCAGCACTGATGCCATCAGCATGAGGCCTCCTAATAGAAACTGTTTTTTCATATAATCAATCATGTATTAATAATTTTCTCAGTTTTCATGTCTTCCTACGTTATAATAAATAAGGTAAGAAAGATGGGCAAAGATACATATTTATTTTTACAAACAAGGCCAATGGCATTCTTTTTAATAATTTTCAATAAAAGATGTGCAACCTTAAGCGTCGGTTAAGGTAGGCTTAAGCCTGAGTTAAGGTAGGCTTAACCGTTGGCTGAGGTTGGCAGATGTTTCAATTATTTGACTTCGGATTTCGTCGTTCAGCGAAAAGTTCGTATTTTTGCAACCTTATTATAAAGATATATGGAAACGTTAGAAACAAAAACAAGCATATTCCAACGCCCGGTATGGGTGGTGACTTTTGCCTTGACGGCCGCCATAGCTTGGGGATGGGCCTATCCGCTCATTAAGTTGGGCTTCGGTGAATTTGGTATTACGCAAGATATGACGGCCAGCAAGATGCTGTTTGCCGGTATCCGTTTTGCCATATCGGGATTGATAGTGTTGGCCATTGCCGGTGGCAAGAAGAAAAGTTTTGGTGTGGCTCGTCCGCGCAGCTGGTGGTATATTCTGGCCTTTGCGTTGCTCAACACCACGTTTCATTATGCCTTTTTCTACATCGGCTTGTCGCATAGCGAGGGGGCACGTGCGGCCATCCTCAATTCGATGGGGGTCTTTCTCCTGGTGCTGTTTGCCTGCATGTTTTACAAGAGCGATAAGCTGACATGGCGTAAAATCATCGGTTGTATCATCGGCTTTGTCGGTATCATGGCCCTCAATATCGGTGGTGGCGAGAGTGGGCGATTCACCTTCATGGGCGATGGTATGATTATCCTCAATGCCCTATGCTCTGCTTCGGCAGGATTGATGACGCGAGGTCTCCGCACCCGGGTGGATGTCTTTGTGGGTACAGGATATAGCTTGGCCTTCGGTGGAGCACTGTTGATTCTTCCCGGTTTGCTGATGGGAGGCACGTTGCCGCGCATCACGGCATGGGGAATTGTCATCTTGAGTCTGCTCATCTGCATCTCCACCTTGGGATTTACACTTTACAACAAACTGCTCAGTTGCAATCCCGTAGGCAAGGTCGCCATCTTCAATTCGCTCATCCCTGTGGTAGGGGCCATCACCTCGTGCCTCTGTTTGGCCGAACCTTTCTATTGGAAATATATGATAGCTGCCGTATTGGCCACGATAGGTATTTATATAATAAATAAAGGAAAGAAATAATAAGTAATAACTAATGAGACTATGAAAAGAACAATCTCGCTAATCGTAACCATGATGATAGGAGTCATGCTATGGGCAACTCCTGATGGTTATTTTAATGTAAAGGATTATGGAGCCAAGGGCAATGGTGTACACATTGATAGCCCTGCCATCAATACAGCCATTGAAGCGGCTTCGGAGGATGGGGGAGGAACCATCTATTTCCCTGCAGGAGTTTATCCGAGCTACACCATTCGTTTGAAAAGCAATATCTCGCTTTATCTCGACCATGGAGCAGTGTTAAAAGCGGCAGTGCCCAACGATTCGTTGCATTACGACTTGCCTGAGGAGAATCCTTCGGACGATTATCAGGACTTCGGCCATAGCCATTGGCAGAACTCCTTGATGTGGGGTATCGGATTGCACGACATCACTATTCAGGGGTTTGGATTGATTGATGGTTCTGAAGGTATCACACGCGGACAAGCCAAGATGAATGGGCATCCGGCTGCCAACAAGGCCATAGCGCTGAAGGAGTGCCGCAACGTGACTATCCGCGACATCAGTATGCTCAAGTGCGGACACTTTGCCATGTTGCTCACGGGAGTGGACAATCTGACTATTGACAATGTACGGTGCGACACCAACCGCGATGCCTTCGATATTGACTGTTGTGCCAATGTGCGTGTTTCCAACTGTCAGGTAAACACGCTCAACGACGATGCCATTGTGCTGAAGTGTTCTTACGGGCTTGGTTATGCCAAGGCTACGGAGAATGTGACCATCACCAATTGTCATGTGTCGGGTTATGACCCTGGTACGATGCTCGACGGCACTTTCCAGAAGACCATCACCGCTGCACCCGACCGCGATGGCCCGACAGGACGCATCAAGATGGGTACTGAGTCAAACGGCGGATTCAAGAATATCACCATCAGCAATTGCACCTTTGACCATTGCCGCGGATTGGCATTGGAAACGGTGGATGGAGCCATCATTGAAGATATTACCATCGACAACATTGCCATGCGCGACATTTGCAACTCGCCCATCTACGTCCGTTTGGGCAACCGTGCACGCGGGCCGAAAGAGTTACCATTCTCTGTTATCCGACGGGTGAAGCTGAGCAACATTGTGGTGAAGGATGCCGATTGCCGCTATGCTTCCATGATTTTCGGTTTGGAAGGGCACATGATTGAGGACATTACCTTGAGCAACATCCACATCCAGTATCGTGGCGGGTTGACGATGGAGGACGTAAGACTGCAGCGTGGTGCCAATTCCTTCTTTACCCGCACAAACTCTGCCGCCAACGGCACGCCTGACACCCGTAGGAACCGTTCACAGGCCGTTGACGAAAAGAAAGAGCGCGACCCCTATGATGTGCCACAGATGGAGCACGGCTATCCCGAACCTTCGTCGCACGGCATTCTGCCTGCATACGGCCTTTTCATCAGCCATGCACGTGATGTGACCATTGATAATGTGACACTCGAAACCATCAATGAGGACCAGCGTCCGCCCATCGTGTTGATGGATGTGGAGGATGTGAAGTTCAGCAACATGAAGGTGGATAAAGCCGATGAGGTGCCTTACTTTGTATTGCGAGATGTGGAAAATATAGAAATTGAGAACTTTCGTAATGTAAAGGATAAGGTGATTTCTGTAGCAAAAGATAAGCAAATTGAAAAATAATTATGGGTTTGTGGCAAAAAAAGTGGTTGATTCCTTTGCTGATTGCTCGCCATGCATTACCTTTGCCCGTCGATTGAGAAAAATGTAAATACATAAAATAATACCTATGAACAAAGAATTGGAAATGAGCCCCAATAAATTGGTGGCAGCGCTTGGTAAACCGAGCAAGGAATTTACCAAGGCAGACATCATCGGATACATCAAGCAGAACGATATCCGTATGGTCAACTTCATGTATCCCGCCGGCGACGGACGGTTGAAGACACTGAACTTCGTCATCAACAATGCTGCTTATCTGGATGCTATCCTCACTTGTGGCGAGCGTGTGGACGGTAGCAGCCTTTTCCCCTTCATCGAAGCCGGTAGCAGCGACCTCTATGTACTCCCCCGTTTCAGCACGGCTTTCATCGATCCGTTTGCTGAGATTCCTACTGTATCGATGCTTTGTTCTTACTTTAATAAGGATGGCGAACCGTTGGAAAGCTCTCCTGAAAACACCTTGCGCAAGGCTTGTCGTGCCTTCAACGAGGTGACAGGCATGGAGTTTCAAGCCATGGGCGAGTTGGAGTACTACGTGATTGCTCCTGATTGCGGCATGTTTCCCGCTACCGACCAGAAGGGTTACCACGAGTCGGCTCCTTACGCCAAATTCAACGAGTTCCGTACCCGTTGCATGGTTTATATCGCACAAGCAGGCGGACAAATCAAGTATGGTCACTCTGAGGTGGGTAACTTCACCATCGACGGCAAGATTTATGAGCAGAACGAGATTGAGTTCCTTCCCGTGAATGCCGAAGATGCAGCCGACCAATTGATGATTGCCAAGTGGATTATCCGCAACTTGGGTTATCAGATGGGCTATGACATCACCTTTGCTCCGAAGATTACGGCAGGAAAGGCTGGTTCGGGTCTCCATGTACACATGCGTATCGTGAAGGACGGACAGAATCAGATGCTCGATGGTGGTGTGCTCTCAGCCACTGCACGCCGTGCCATTGCCGGCATGATGGAGCTGGCTCCCTCAATCACCGCTTTCGGAAACACCAATCCTACCTCGTACTTTCGTCTGGTTCCTCATCAGGAGGCTCCTACCAACATCTGTTGGGGCGACCGCAACCGTTCGGTGCTTGTGCGCGTTCCCCTCGGATGGGCGGCCAAGAGCGACATGTGCAAGATTGCCAACCCCCTGGAGGCAGAGAGCAACTACGACACTACCCAGAAGCAGACCGTAGAGATGCGCTCACCGGACGGTTCGGCCGACATTTATCAGCTCATTGCCGGATTGGCCGTAGCTTGCCGTTATGGATTCGAATTGGAGAATGCTTTGGAGATTGCCGAGAAGACCTACGTGAACGTGAATATCCACCAAAAGGAGAATGCCGACAAACTCAACTCTTTGGCTTGCTTGCCCGACAGTTGCGAAGCATCTGCCGACTGCATCGAGCGCCAACGTGCCGCTTTCGAGAAGTACAACGTCTTCAGTCCTGCCATGATTGACGGTATCATCAAGAAACTCCGTTCGTATGGCGACCGTACCCTCCGTGCCGACATTGGTACCAACCAGGAAGAGATGTTGAAGCTCGTCAACCGTTACTTCCATTGCGGATAAAGATTAGTAATCTTTCCTATATAAGAATGCATTCTTTCAGTCGAAAGAATGCATTCTTATTTTTATATTCCCTTACTTCTTTCTTAACAGATATTGCAATGCCATTAAGGGGTACAGCATTTCCCCTTAACAGTAATTCTTGTTCCCCTTCGTTTCCGCCAAAATGGCCCTTCAAGGAAACTTCCGTTTCCCTTAAGAGAAACTCGAGTTTCCAAAGGAAGGATTTTGAAGGAAACTGTAGAACGTTGGTATTCAGTAGTGTAACGGGGCTTTGGTGCTTGTAGATGTTCAGGACCACTTGTACTTTGTAATTGGTAAATTGTACATGAATTTGTGTTCTACAACATATCTCCATAGACCATAATTAATTAAAAATACCAATCGCTTTGAAATAAATTCCGGACGAATTTGGGAGAATAGGAAAAGAATGTATATATTTGCACCGTATTCAAATATTTTAGCTTTATGACGAACCATCAAACAATAAGTCAGACTGTGGCTGAGTATTTCAAAACGAAACCAGTGTTGAAGGCTTGGATATTCGGCTCTGTGGCCCGTGGGGAAGACACACCTGAAAGTGATGTGGACATCCTTTTTGTGGCAGATCGTTCGGAGAAGCCCTTTACTTTGTTTACAATGGGAAGTATGTATATGGACTTGAAGAAACTCTTGGGACGAGAGGTTGACCTTGTTGAGGAGGGAACATTACGTCCGTATGCAAGAAAAACTGCTGAACGGGATAAAAAGCTGATTTATGAGAGAAAGAATTAGGGATAAGGGGCGTCTGGAAGATATTATGATACAGCGTTGAATAGTATCCCTGAATTCCGAAAACAGATTGAATCCTATCTTTCAAATATAGATTGGGAAGCGTGGGAAAGTGAATCCGGAACTTATATTTAAAAATCAATCTATTTGTTATTCTTACTTAATACCTCCTCAAACATCTTTCCGTAAACTGCGGCTTTCTTTTCCAGTGCCAAGGGATAGGCGCGGGAAGAGGAGGGCATACGGTAGAGGCGGAGTGTGCGTCCGCTTTCGGTTTCAAAGGTGATGTATCCGCCTACGGATGGTTGGGTGGTGAGGGAGAATTGTTCGCACAGGATGTCGGTGGCCTTCTGCCCCGTGGTGACGATGGCTTGGCATTGGGGAAGGTGGCGGAGCAGAAGGGAGATGTCGGTGGGTTCGACCACTTCCAGAAATTTGTCCGAAGCGTTGTCCTGCAATCGGCATACGGTGGTGGCAGTGTCGTAGAGGGCTATGCCACGTTGTGTGAGGAACTCTATGATGAGTTCTTTGCGGAACCGTTTGGCCAGGAGGTTGACAAAGTAATCCTTGTCTCCAAAGAAATGGAGGCCGAAGATGCGCCACATGTCGTTCTGCATGTTGGGGTAGAAGAAATCCATGGACCACCGCTTGCGGGGAGGTGGGAAGCTGCCCAACATCAACACGCGTGCATGGGGTGGCAGGAAAGGGGGAAGGGGGTGTTGCTCTGTCTCTTTCATCCTTTGTTTATCTGTTTTTAGGGCAAAAGTAATTCATTGAGGCGAAACCAACAAGTGTTTTCGGAATATTTTGTGTCAGTTTTGTTGGTTAAGTGTAATTATTATCGTAATTTTGCCGACAATTTGAAACTAAAATATACTAAGATATGGAGAAAATGAATGAATTTGATTGGGCCAATCTGTCATTTGGCTATCGTAAGACTGATTATAATGTGCGCTGTTACCATCGTAATGGTGCATGGGGTGAGATAGAAGTGTGCAGCGAAGAGACTGTACCCCTTCACATGGCCGCAACCTGTTTGCATTATGGCCAGGAGGCTTTCGAGGGATTGAAGGCTTTCCGTGGTAAGGATGGCAAAATCCTTGTGTTCCGTATGGAAGAGAATGCAGCCCGTCTGCAAAGCACATGCCGTGGTATCCTGATGCCCGAAATGCCTACGGAACTGTTTGCCGAGATGGTGCAGAAGGTCATCAAGTTGAACGAGCGCTTTGTGCCTCCTTACGAGAGCGGTGCATCGCTCTACATCCGTCCGTTGCTTATCGGTACGGGGCCTCAGGTGGGTGTGAAACCGGCAGAGGAATATCTGTTCCTTATCTTTGTGACTCCTGTAGGACCTTACTTCAAGGGTGGTTTCTCTACCACTCCCTATGTGATTACCCGCAAGTACGACCGTGCGGCTCCCCTCGGCACAGGTATATATAAGGTAGGTGGAAACTATGCCGCCAGCCTGCGTGCCAGCAAGGAGGCTCACGAGGCCGGATACTCGGCCGAGTTCTACCTGGATGCCAAGGAGAAGAAATATATCGATGAGTGTGGTGCTGCCAACTTCTTCGGTATCAAGGATAATACCTACATTACTCCACTGAGTACCAGTATTCTTCCTTCGATTACCAACAAGAGTTTGATGCAGTTGGCTGAGGACTTGGGTATGAAGGTAGAGCGTCGTGCTATTGCAGAGGAGGAACTGACTACGTTTGAAGAGGCCGGCGCTTGTGGAACGGCTGCAGTTATCAGTCCGATTGAGCGCATTGATGACCCTGAGAACAACCATTCATACGTGATTGCCAAGGATGGCAAGCCCGGGCCTATCAGTACCAAACTCTACACCAAGTTGCGTGCTATCCAATACGGTGACGAGCCTGATACACACGGTTGGGTAACAGTGATTGAATAAAAAGCTGCAAGTGATGAGCTACTTGTGATTAGTGGCAAGTAGCGAATAATAAATATAAACGAGCTGCAAGATGCAAGTCTCGCGCCATGAAGGCCTGACTCGTAGCTTGTAGCTCGTAACTAATAACTACATTATGAGCAAAGGAAAACTTGCAAAGTTTGCCGACATGGCGGAATATCCCCATGTGTTTGAGTACCCCTTTTCGGTGATGGAGGATGTCCCTTTTGAAATGAAAGGGCATTGGCATCGCGATTTCTTCAAGAACGACAATCCCATTGTGTTGGAATTGGGTTGCGGCCGTGGTGAATATACCGTAGGGCTTGGCCGTTTGTTTCCTGACAAAAACTTTATTGGTGTGGATATTAAAGGGGCACGTATGTGGAGTGGGGCTACCGAATCCTTGAACGAAGGGATGACGAATGTGGCTTTCTTGCGTACCAATATCGAGATTATCGACCGTTTCTTTGCACCCGGTGAGGTGAGCGAGATTTGGCTCACCTTCAGCGACCCGCAGATGAAGAAGGCCACCAAGCGGCTGACTTCCACTTACTTCATGAACCGATACCGCCGCTTCTTGTCAGAGAATGGGCTTGTCCATTTGAAGACGGACAGCAATTTCATGTTCACTTATACCAAGTATATGGTGGAGCATAATCATCTGCCCGTAGAGTTCTGTACCGATGACCTCTACCATAGTGGTCTGGTGGATGACATCCTCAGTATACGAACTTATTACGAACAGCAGTGGCTCGACCGTGGATTGAACATCAAGTACCTCAAGTTCCGCCTGCCGCAAGAGGGTGCCTTGGAGGAACCTGATGTAGAAATCGAACTCGACGACTACCGAAGCTACAACCGCAGCAAGCGTAGCGGCCTACAGACAAGCAAATAATTTGTTAACTGAACACAGAGACACAAAGACACAGAGTTTATTCTTTGGGAGTATGATATTCCTTTGTGTCTCTGTGTCTCCGTGTTCCAAAATAATAGAAATATGACACTTTATCCGAAACTTATACTTGATGCACTGGCAACAGTGCGCTATCCGGGAACAGGGAAGAATATTGTAGAGGCCGGCATGGTGGAGGACAACATCCGCATCGACGGCATGAAGGTTTCCTTCTCGCTGATATTCGAGAAACCCACCGATCCTTTTATGAAGTCCATCATCAAGGCTGCTGAAACGGCTATCCTTACTTATGTGAGCAAAGAGGTGGACATTGTAGGAAACATCTCTGTGAAGACTATCCAGCAAGCACGTCCCGAACCGGGATGCATGTTGCCTGGGGTGAAGAATATCATTGCCGTCTCTTCCGGTAAGGGTGGAGTGGGCAAGAGCACCGTGGCAGCCAACCTGGCCGTGGCCCTTGCCAAGATGGGCTATAAGGTAGGTCTGCTCGATGCTGACATCTTCGGCCCTTCGATGCCCAAAATGTTTCAGGTGGAAGATGCCCGTCCCTATGCCGAGACCATCGACGGACGCGACCTGATTATCCCCGTAGAGAAATATGGCCTGAAGCTGCTCTCTATCGGATTCTTTGTTGACCCCGACCAGGCTACCCTTTGGCGTGGAGGTATGGCCAGCAATGCCTTGAAGCAGCTGATTGCCGATGCCAACTGGGGTGAGTTGGACTACTTCCTCATCGATTTGCCTCCCGGCACCAGCGACATCCACCTGACCATTGTGCAGAATCTGGCCCTCACGGGTGCTGTGGTGGTGAGCACGCCCCAGCAAGTGGCGTTGGCCGATGCACGCAAGGGCATCAACATGTTCACCCTCGACAAAGTGAACGTGCCCATCCTTGGACTGGTGGAGAACATGGCATGGTTCACTCCAGCCGAATTGCCCGAAAACAAGTACTACCTCTTTGGCCGTGAAGGAGCTAAGCGCCTGGCCGAGGAGATGAACGTGCCCCTCTTGGGACAAATCCCCATCGTGCAGAGCATCTGCGAGGGCGGCGACAACGGTCTGCCCGTGGCGCTCGACGAAAATACCATCACCGGTCGCGCCTTCATCCAGTTGGCCGCTAATGTGGTAGAGCAAACGAATCTGCGCAATGCCAATCAGGCTCCCACGCAGATTGTGGAGGTGCAGAAGTAAAGAAAAACGCACTTTTGTGCGGTAGTCTCGTTCATTTCTACTATATTTGCAGGCGGTAATAATAATGTAAAGCATTATGAGACGTCCAGAGATTGTAAATCGTATAGCCGAGACCATGCGGAGTGTGGCTCCCACGGCGAAGACCATTCTCTATGGTTCGGAGGCTCGTGGCGATGCACGGCCCGATAGCGACATCGACCTGTTGGTGTTGCTGGATGGCGACCAACGACTCTCGATAGCCCGGGAGATGGAGGTGAGAACCCCTCTGTATGAGATAGAATTGGAGACGGGCGTAGCCATCAATCCGATGATTATGTTGAAGTCCCAATGGGAGAAACGCCCGTTCCGCACTCCTTTTTATATAAATGTCGTAAACGAAGGGATAGTATTATGAAGCAGCAACTCTCCGACCAAGAGCGTCACGATTTGATGACCTATCGCCTGCAACGTGCTCACGAGACGTTGGAGGAGATACCCAATCATCTCCTTTGCGGATATTATGCCACGGCTGTGAACCGCCTCTACTATGCTTGTTACTATGCTGCGGTGGCATTGTTGATAAAGTTCGATGTGCAACCTCAGACCCATAGCGGAGTGAAGACCATGTTGGGGCTGCATTTCGTCTCCAAAGGCAAGTTGGCGAGAGAGCACGGCCATACGTTTGCCACGTTGTTCGACAAACGCCACAGTGGTGATTACGACGATTTTGCTTATTGCGACCGCGAGATGGTGGACGAACTCTATCCCAAGGCCCAAGCCTTCATTTTGGCCGTGGAGCAACTGATGAATGATTGAGCCTCCCCATTAAAATAACCCCCAAAACCCTAAAAAACATGAGAAAATATTTGTACATCTCAGATAATTTGTTAGCAAGCAAGCAAGCAAG
>JAFWYQ010000106.1 GCA_017517605.1 Bacteroidaceae bacterium | reverse complement strand
TGAAAGCCTTATTGGAGGAGGAAGGATTGATTGAGAAGGAAGAATGAAGCTCCTCAGCCAACTTCCCCAAAAGGGAGAGAATGAATCTCAAACTTTACACCTATTGAACCTTGAACCAAAAAAGAGGGAAGAATCATAGTGCATAACTATCGGATTCTTCCCTCTTCACTCTTCGTTCTTCCCTTTAAAACGGCAGATCGTCCTTCTCGTCGCCGGCGGTGAAATCAACGGGGGCTGCAGATGCAGGGGAGAAGGGGGCGGCAGTCTCTGCTACGGGTTGTGCAGCAACGGGAGCCTGTGCATCTACACGCTCTACCTTCCAGGCACGGATGTCGTTGAACCAACGGTCCTGCCACTGGCGGCAATCGATATCGAACGATACGGTAAGTTCTTCGCCCAACTGAATATTGAATTGGTCAATCTTGTCGGCACCAAACAGATTGAAACACATCTTACGGGGATACTGGTCGTGTGTTTCCAACACGTATTCCTGTGTCTTCCAAGGATTACCAGTTCTTGACACTCCCTCTCTTGCGGGGAGTACGGCAATTATTTTTCCACTTAATTCCATGACTATACTTTTAAATTTGGTCGCGAAAGTACAACTTTATTTCCTAGAAAACTAATTTTTCTCCGCCTTTTTGCAAAAGATACACAAAGTTTTTGTACCTTTGTCACTTGTATGAGTAATGAGTGACGAGCTACGAGCTACGAGTGAAGAGCAAAAGTATTGTCTACACTCCTAAGCGAAGTGTCACTCCTACCTCCTACACTCCAAACAATTGAAATTATAAACAATAAATAAAAGCATACCGTATGAAATTTGTAATATCAAGCACAGCCCTTTTCAGCCATTTGCAGGCTATCGGACGAGTAATCAACTCGAAGAATACACTCCCTATCCTGGATTGTTTCTTGTTTGAAGTGAATGAAGGCGTACTCTCGCTTACCGCATCGGACAACGAGACAACCATGAGCACCTCGCTGGAGGTGATTGAGAGCGACGGAAACTGCCGCTTTGCCATCAATGCCAAGACCATTCAGGATGCGTTGAAGGAAATTCCTGAACAACCCCTGACCTTCGGTTTCAACCCCGACACGTTGGAAATCCTCGTACAATACATGAACGGACGCTACAGCGTGGTGGCCCAGAATGCCGACGAATACCCCATCCCCGTGACATTGGGCGAAACGGCCGTACACGTGGAGATGGAAGCCTCTACGTTGCTGAACGGCATCAACCGTGCCCTCTTCGCTACGGCTGATGACGAACTCCGTCCCGTGATGAACGGTATCTATTTCGACATCACCACCGAAGACATCACCATGGTGGCTTCAGACGGTCACAAGCTGGTGCGCAACAAGAACTTTGCCACCAAAGGCAACGAAAAGGCGGCCTTCATCCTGCCGAAGAAGCCGGCTACCCTGTTGAAGAACCTCTTGGGTAAGGAACAGGGAAGCGTGAGCATCGACTTCGACGACCGCAACGCCACCTTCACGATGCCCAACTACCGCATGGTGTGCCGCCTGATTGAGGGACGCTACCCGAACTACAACTCGGTAATCCCGCAAAACAATCCGCACAAGGTGACCATCGACCGCGCCATCCTGCTGAGCGCACTCAAGCGTGTGTCAGTATTCTCTTCACAGGCAAGCAGCCTCATCAAGCTCCGTCTGCAGGACAACCAACTGGTGCTTTCTGGTCAGGACATCGACTTCTCTACCTCTGCCGAGGAGACCATCAACTGCAGCTATAGCGGCTCACCCATGAGCATCGGTTTCAAAGCAACATTCCTCATCGACATCCTGAACAACATCTCCGGACAGGACGTGATCATCGAGTTGGCCGACCCCTCACGCGCCGGTGTGCTGGTGCCCGCCGAGCAGGAGGAGAACGAAGACCTGCTGATGCTGCTCATGCCGATGATGCTGAATGACTAAAAATAATGTGCTAATGTGCTAATGTGCCAATATGCCAATGTGCTAATGTGCCAATATGAGAATATGAGAATATGAGAATATACTAATGTTATAATATGAGAATATGAGAATACCCATGCGGCATATTCAAATTAACCCATTAGCACATTGACACATTAACCCATTAGCACATTGGCACATTAACACATTAGCACATTAACACATTAGCACATTAACACATTAGCACATTAACCCATGAAACTAAACTTGAAGAACCCGATTGTCTTCTTCGACTTGGAGACAACGGGCATCAACATCAATAACGACCGCATTGTGGAGATTTGCTACCTGAAGGTCTATCCCAACGGTAACGAGGAAAGCAAGACACTGCGCATCAATCCCGAAATGCACATCCCCGAACAATCGTCGGCCGTACATGGCATTTACGACGAGGACGTGGCCGATTGCCCCACCTTCAAGGAGGTGGCCAAGGTGATTGCCCGCGACATCGAGGGATGCGACCTGGCCGGCTTCAACAGCAACCGCTTCGACGTGCCCCTGTTGGCCGAAGAGTTCCTTCGTGCAGGAGTGGACATCGACATGAGCCGGCGTAAGTTTATCGACGTGCAGGTAATCTACCACAAGCTGGAGCAACGCACCCTGTCGGCTGCCTACAAATTCTATTGCGACAAGAATCTGGAGGATGCCCACACGGCCGAAGCCGACACACGCGCCACCTACGAGGTACTGAAGGCGCAGCTCGACCGCTATCCCGAGGAGCTGCAAAACGATATGGCCTTCCTGTCGGAATACTCCAGCTTTACGCGCAACGTGGATTTTGCTGGACGCATAGTGTACGACGAAAAGGGTGTCCCCACCTTCAACTTCGGCAAGTACAAAGGCAAGAGCGTGGAAGAGGTGCTTAGCCGCGACCCCGGCTACTACAGTTGGATGCTGCAAGGCGACTTCACACTGAACACCAAGCAGATGCTGACACGCATCAAGTTAGGAATGAAATGATTTGACAATATGCCAATGTGCTAATGTGCCAATATGCTAATGGCCATGCGGCACTATTACAATTAGCACATTAGCACATTAAACCTATCCTCATGTCACTAAAAGGAAAGAAATTCGTACTCGGTATCACAGGAAGCATTGCCGCCTACAAGGCTTGCACGTTGATACGCGGACTTATCAAAGCGGGAGCCGAGGTGCAGGTAGTCATCACACCGGCAGGCAAGGAGTTCATCACTCCCATCACCCTGTCGGCACTGACAAGCAAACCGGTCATCAGCGACTTCTTTGCCCAACGCGACGGCACATGGCACAGTCACGTGGCACTCGGCCTTTGGGCTGACGCCATGATTATTGCACCCGCCACGGCCTCCACCATCGGCAAGATGGCACACGGAGTGGCCGACAACATGCTCATCACCACCTACCTGTCGATGAAAGCCCCTGTCTTTGTGGCACCGGCCATGGACCTCGACATGTATGCCCACCCCTCTACGCAACAGAACCTCGACACCCTACGTGCATACGGCAACCACATCATCGAGCCGGGCGAAGGGTTCCTGGCCAGCCACCTTGTAGGCAAGGGACGCATGGAGGAACCGGAAAACATCCTCCTTGCCATCGAGAAATTTTTCTCCAACGAGGAAAAAAGTTTTTCTCCGTTGGGCGGAAAAAAAGTGTTAATCACCGCCGGACCTACATACGAAAAGATTGACCCCGTACGTTTCATAGGTAACTACTCGTCGGGCAAGATGGGATACGCCCTGGCCGAGGAGTGCGCCAAACGGGGTGCTGAGGTGATTCTCGTCAGCGGCCCCGTGCAGATGGAATGCAAGCATCCGAACATCCGACGCATTGACGTAGAGTCGGCCGACGAGATGTACCGTGCGGCGATGGAGCACTATCCCACGTGCGATGCAGGTATCCTTTGTGCCGCCGTGGCCGACTTCACTCCCGAAGTGCAAGCCGACCAGAAAATCAAGCGCGAAGGGGATGACCTTATCCTCCGTCTGAAACCGACGCAAGACATTGCCGCCGCCTTGGGAAAGACAAAGCGCGAGGGGCAAGCTCTCGTAGGCTTTGCCCTCGAAACAACCGACGAGTTGGCACACGCACAAGGCAAGTTGGCACGGAAGAATTTTGACTTCATCGTCCTCAACTCACTGAACGACCAAGGAGCCGGCTTCCGCCACGATACAAACAAAATCACCATCGTCACCGCTACTGATGTAAAGGAGTTTCCCTTGAAACCGAAGTGCGAAGTGGCGGCGGACATTGTGGAGGAACTAAGTAACATAATGAAATAAGAACAATGAACACCCTCATCCGACACCTCAGTCTCCTTCTGTTGATGGCATTGGCAACCATCCCCATCCACGCTCAAGAGCTGGATGCCAAAGTGGTAATCAATAGTCAGAAGATTCAAGGTACGAACAAGGAGGTATTCAAGACTCTGGAAACAGCACTGACGGAGTTCATGAACACACGTAAATGGACCAACCAGCAGTATAGCCAAAGCGAACGCATCAGCTGTTCGTTCAACATCACGGTGAACCAATACAAAGATGATGGAAGTTTCACTTGCGACGTGATGGTGCAGAGCAACCGCCCGGTGTACAACTCCAACTACAACACCACGGTGTTCAACTTCAAGGATTCGGAATTTGCCTTCAACTACAAGGAGTTTGACCAACTGGAGTTCAGGGAGGATGTGATAGACAACAACCTGACGGCCGTGATGGCATACTATGCCCTGCTTATCATCGGATTGGACATGGACACCTTTGCCCCACAAGGAGGCACCGAGGTGCTTCAGCGCGTGACCTCCCTGGTAAACAATGCCGAAATGCTCGGCACTACCGGATGGAAAGCCTTTGATAGCGACCGCAACCGCCACGCCATTATCAACGACTACATGGATGGCGGTATGGCTCCCCTGCGCCAACTGATGTACGACTACTACCGCAAGGGATTGGACGAGATGGCCACCAATGCCGAACGTGGACGTACCAACATCACCGCCGCCCTTGCCAAACTGAAGGAAGCGAAAGAAAACAAACCCCTCTCAGCCCTGCCCGTCATCTGGACGGACATCAAGAAGGACGAGTTGGTGAACGTCTATTCCAAAGGGGCACAAAAAGAGAAAGAAGAAATCTCCAACATGATGAGCGACATCAACCCTTCGCAATCGACCAGTTGGAATAAGATAAAGAATAGCAAGTAGCTACGAGTGATGAGCTACAAGCTACGAGTGAGCAATCATAAATCATAAATCATAATTACGAAGTCTTGCTTACCAATCTACACATACAGAACTACGCACTCATCGACCGCCTCGATATTAACTTCGAGCGCGGCTTTTCCGTTATTACGGGTGAGACGGGTGCGGGAAAATCCATTATCCTTGGTGCCATCGGACTGCTGCTTGGCCAACGTGCCGACTCGAAAAGCATCAAGGCAGGAGCGGCCAAGTGCATAATCGAAGCACATTTCGACCTGACAAACTACGACATGAAGGGTTTCTTCGAGGAAAATGACTTGGAGTACGACGACGAATGCATCCTGCGACGCGAACTTTCCGCCTCGGGCAAAAGTCGCGCATTCATCAACGATATGCCTGCCCAACTCAGCCAAATGAAGGAATTGGGCGAACACCTTATCGACGTACATAGCCAACACCAAAACCTCTTGCTCAACAAGGAGAGTTTCCAACTCAACGTGGTGGACATTCTTGCCAACGATGCACAGGAGGTGAAGGCATACAAAGAGGCTTACCACCATTGGCGAGAACTGTCCGCCGAACTTGCCCACCTCACTGAAGAGGCAGAAAAAAGCCGCGCTGACGAGGATTACCTCACCTTCCAATTGGAGCAATTGGACCAATTGAACATCAAGGAGGGCGAACAGGAGGAGTTGGAGACCGAATCCGATTGTTTAAATCACGCCGAGGAGATCAAGAACAACCTCTATATGGCTGGACAATACCTCAATCCTGAAGAGGGCAACGGGGTACTCAGTGCCTTAAAGGATGCCGGCCGACAGTTGCGCGACATTGCCCGCGTCTTCCCTGCGGCTGACGAATTGCAGGAGCGCATGGAAAGTTGCCTCATCGAACTGAAGGACATCAGCAACGAAATAGAGTCGTCCCTCGACCAGGTGGAGTTCAACCCCACCCGTCTGGAGCAGGTAAACGACCGACTGAACCAACTCTATTCCCTCGAACAGAAACACCATGTGCAAACAGATGCCGAACTGATAGCCTTGGCTGAGGAATTACGTGCCAAGCTACAGGACATCACCACGTATGACGAACGCATAGAGGAACTGACCCAAGCGAAGAAGCAGGCATACGAGCAGGTGCTTGGCAAAGCATCCACGTTGACCAACCTTCGCAAGAATGCTGCCAAGGAGATAGAGAAGAAACTCACCGAACACCTCATCCCCTTGGGTATGCCCAACGTGCAATTCCAAATAGCGTTTGCCACACGCAAAGAGCCGGATACTACGGGAGCGGACAGCATCAGTTTCCTTTTCTCGGCCAACAAGAACGGTCCGTTGCAGGACATTGCCCAAGTGGCTTCGGGTGGAGAGATTGCCCGCGTAATGCTGTCGCTGAAAGCACTCATCACAGGAGCGGTGAAACTGCCCACCATCATCTTCGATGAGATAGATACCGGAGTATCGGGCAAGATAGCCGAGCGCATGGCCCTCATCATGCAAGAGATGGGAGCATCCAACCGCCAAGTCATCAGCATCACTCATCTGCCACAAATAGCAGCCCGAGGAACAGCCCACTACCGTGTCTATAAGGAGGACACCGACACGGGCACCACATCGCACCTTGTCCGACTCTCCGAAGAGGAGCGCGTGACAGAGATTGCCCACATGCTCAGCGGTGAAAATCTGACCGATGCAGCGATGGAGAATGCAAAGGAACTACTTAAAACAAATTGAACCCACCCCCATAGAATCTATAGAGACTATAGAATCTATAGAAGCTATAGGAACTATAGGAACTATAGAAACTAACTATAGAAATAGAAACCATAAACATTATAGCCACTATAAAACAAATTATGGAACAAAGCGAAATGATATTCGGCACCCGTGCCGTCATCGAAGCCATTGAAGCTGGAAAAGAGATAGACAAGATAGTAGTAAAACGCGATATTCAGAGTGAACTTTCACGCGAGTTGTTTGCCGCACTGAAGGGTACACTTATCCCTGTACAACGTGTGCCGGTAGAGCGCCTTAACCGCATCACACGCAAGAACCATCAGGGAGTGATTGCCTATATCAGCAGCATCACCTACCAACGCACCGAAGACCTTGTGCCTACACTCTTCGAAGAGGGCAAAAACCCAGTCTTCCTGATGTTGGACGGTGTAACGGATGTGCGCAATTTCGGAGCCATTGCCCGCACCTGTGAATGTGCCGGTGTGGATGCCATCATCATCCCCACGAACAATAGTGCCAAGGTGAATGCCGATGCCATCAAGACCTCAGCGGGTGCACTGCACACTCTGCCCGTATGTCGCGAAAAGAGCCTCACCAGCACCATCCAATACCTGAAACAGTGCGGATTCCGTGTAGTGGCCGCCACAGAGAAGGGCGACTACAACTACACCAAGGGAGAATATACCGACCCCGTCTGCATCATCATGGGTGCCGAAGACAAGGGAGTCAGCTACGAACACCTCGCCCTCTGTGACGAATGGATTAAGATTCCAATGACAGGACGCATCGAATCACTCAACGTCAGTGTTGCCGCCGGTATCCTCATCTACGAAGTTTTCCGCCAAAGAGGATTTGCTGAAGAATAGCCACAACAATCATACCTATTTATATCTATAGAAACTTTAGGAACTATAGGAGCTATAGATACTATAGATACTATAATAACAACGCAATATATGACCAAAATATCCTATAAAACAATCAAACAATCTATTCCTCTCCTTTGTGGAGGAGCAAAGAGAAGAATCTTATTTTTCCTCCTCGCCCTATTATCCTTTACAACAAGTCTTGCCCAAACAACACCGAAATGGGCGAAGAAAGCACGTGCAGCAGTCTTCTCTGTCATCACCTACGACAAGGAGGACAAGATATTGAACACAGGCAATGGATTCTTCATCAATACCAATGGGGAAGCTGTTTCCGACTACGGACTGTTCAAGGGGGCAGAACGGGCTGTGGTGGTGACTACCGACGGCAAACAACTACCCGTGACACACATATTGGGTGCCAACGACATGTACGACCTCGTAAAATTCCGCATCGATGCTGGTAAGGAGAAACTGACCGCTCTCAGTGTAGACACCTTGGGCGTACAAAAGGGTCAGACAGTGTGGATGCTTCCCTACAGCACCAGCAAAGCGGTGGATTGCCCCACAGGAAAAGTTGAAGAACGCGTCACGGCAGCTGAACGATATGCCTACTACACACTGCGTCTGCCCATGACGGACAAACTCGTAAGTTGCCCGGTGATGAACGAAGCGGGTAACGTAGTGGCTCTGATGCAGAAGCCTTACGGTGGGCAGGACAACATGACCTGCTACGCCGTAGATGCCCACTTCGCAGCTAACCTCAGCATCGGAGCTTTGACAGGAAACAATGCCACCTTACGTGCCATCGGCATCAAAAAGGCATTGCCCCCCACCGAACAGGAGGCTCTTGTATTCCTCTACATGAACAGCGGACGAGCCCCTGAAGAGTACTTGACTCTATTGAACGAGTTCATCACAACCTATCCCACGAATGCAGAGGGACTACAACGCCGTGCAACCCTCTACGTACAGAGCTATCGGGACAGTGCTCATTTTGAATTGGCTGAGGCAGACATGGCACGCGCCCTTGAACTGAATCCCAACAAGGCTGATGCACATTATGCCCTGTGCCGACTGATTTACACCAATGCAGCCGGTGAGCAACCCGTAAAATATAAAGATTGGACTTTAGAGAAGGCTCTGCATGAAATTGACCAGGCACTTGCAACGGATACCCTACCCCTCTATTACCAGACAAAAGGCGACCTGCATCTGACTCTCGCCCAATACCCCGAGGCATACGCCGCTTACACACATGTAAACTCCTCAAACATTGCCACTGCCGCCACGTGGTTGGCTGCAGCACAAGCACTGCAACTGATGGGGGACACAACACGTACAGCCAAAGTGGTGACACTCATCGACCAAGCAGTCAACACTTATGCCAAACCTTATCCTCGCGAAGCCGCTCCCTACTTGTGGCGTCGTGCACAGGCATTGGTAGCTGATGGACGTGCACGCGATGCGATAAAGGACTACAACGAGTTTCATACACTGATGGGCGGACAGGTGAGTGCAGCCTTCTACTACCAACGTGCACTGGCCGCCTTGGAGGGCAGACTGAACCAAATAGCAGTGGATGACCTGCAACGTGCCGTGGAGATGGAGCCTGACAACGTAGATTACCTTATCGAACAGGCTTCCGTATGTACACGATTCAACCTTACCGACGAAGGAATAGCCGCTTGCCAACGGGTCATTGAACTGTTGCCTGAATACCCAGACGCACACCGTCTGCTCGGCCTCTGCTACATACAGAAAGGAGACAAAACGGCTGCCCGCACAGCCTTACTGCGCGCCAAGGAATTAGGCGACCCTCATGCTGAGGGACTTATAGAGAAATATGGTAAATAACAACAAAACCAAAAACATACAAAACAATGAAACGTAAACTTGCCTGCTTGCTATTATGCGCCCTCACATTGGGTGTGACAGCACAAGAGAGAGAAAAAGAGGAAATCATCAAGAAGGGATGGAACTTCGGTCCCCTACCCGTAGTGGGATGGGACAGCGACCTTGGTTTCCAATATGGAGTCTGCGTTGACATATTCAACTACGGTGACGGAAGCAACTACCCTTCGTATGACTACAAGGTGAACCTGGAAGCATCGACCTATACGGGTGGTTCGTCGCTTTTCCGTTGCTATGGAGATTTCAAGACACTTATCCCTGATGGCAAATTGTTCTTCGACTGTACCTATTTCAACTCCAAGAAGTTTGACTTCTTCGGCTACAACGGTTTCTCTTCACCTTACTTCGGTTCCGACTACATGGCTCCAGAAGGTGACAAAAGCGAGTTCTACTGGATGCGTCGCAACCAGTTCCGTTTTGTAACCAGTTTGCAAAAGCGCATCAAGGGGAATCTCTATTGGGCTGCCGGATTGGGATACTATAATATCTATACCAACAACATCAATCTGGAAGATTACGACGGACAGAAGACCCTTTACCAAGACTATATCAACTACGGACTTATCCGTCCTAACGAAGCAAAAGGAGGAAACGTGTTGCAACTGAAAGCCGGATTGGTATACGATACACGCGACCACGACAGTGACCCCACACGCGGTGTCAACATCGAAGCTACCCTCGTAGGTGCACCCGACATTATCGACCGTGATGGATACAGCAACCTCGGTTTTACCTTCGTTGGCTGTCATTATGTACCTGTGTGGAAAGACCGACTTACATTCGCCTACCGTCTTGGAGTACAAGCCAAACTGGCCGGTGAGATACCCTACTACTTTATCAACAACCTCAACACCCTCTTCTTCCGCAAGGTCTATACCGAAGGATTGGGAGGTAATGCATCAGTGCGTGGTATCAACCGAAATGGCGTAGTCGGTAACGGCATGGCGTGGCTCAATACGGAATTCCGCTGGCGCATTGTCCACTTCCGCTTTATCAACCAGAACTTCCATATTGCCCTCAACCCCTTCTTCGATATGGGACGGGTGATACAGTCCTACCGACTTGATGAGCAGAAGGCCGCAGCTAAAGCGTGGAGTGAACAACCTGGTGGCAAATATAAAGCCAATCCCTTCTATTCGGGCGATGAAGAGGCTATCCATGCTACTGCCGGATGTGGTGTGAAAGTGGTAATGAACCGCAACTTCGTCATCTCTATCGAAATGGCCCGCGCTCTCGACGACCACGATGGAGAGAAATTGTGGAACAACATCGGTTTCAATTATCTGTTCTGATAATCCGTCAGACGTAGATACTAAAAAAGCAGAGACGCTACAATTTGTAGTGTCTCTGCTTTTTTAGTATTACCCACGCCCATCAGACCAAGTGGTCTAATTTGTCTAATGGGCCAATAGCACTATCAAATAGGGAACCATACAAAAACGGCGGCATCCCACAAAGCGTGACTCAGTATGATGGCAAAAAAACGATTAGGAAATAGACGATAGAGCAATCCCCACGCCAATCCACATACCAAAGAGGCCATGATGAGCATGAAATTGAAGGAGGCGATATGCACCAATGTGTAACAAGCCGTGGCAAGGACGAATCCCATGTTGGGCGAATAGCGACGCGAAAGTTTCTCCTGTACATAGCCACGCCAAAAAATCTCTTCGGCAGGCCCGATAAGAAAAAGGAGCAGGCAACTAAGAAGCCACGGATTTTCACCCTCTTTCATGCCATAAATGAGATTCACTTGCGGACGGGCAAAGTCGAAGAGCCACGTGCTGGCCTTGTCGCCCACCCAAAAGACAGCCCACAAGGCTGCGGCTATAACAATACCCATCAAGACATTCGAAGACGACCAATGGACACGCTTCCACCATCCAGGACTAACCACGGAAGACAATACAGTAAGGGAAAATGCCGAAAGGGTCATTGCCCACCAAAAGGGAACATGGGGCGCTGTCCAAGGGGAAAACATGACCGTCCACAAGAGGAAAGCCAAGAGAATAAGGAGCACAACCTTACTCATGACAGATGGGCAGCTATAACAAATGAAACACTAAGCAACAAACTGAAGAGCAATTGGAGTTGCGCCGTACGTTCGTCCAATCGAGTAATGGATGAGACATCCTTATAAGAACTTTGACGCATCAATGTGGCATTTTTCCAAGCATTGGGCAGAGCCACAAGGGAAAGCAACGACAAGTAAGGAAACAATCCTGCTACCACACATGCCACCACGCAGACAAAGGGGGAAATCATATAGAACTGATAGAGCGCAGAAGCGCGTTTATGACCAAGATTCATCGCAATGGTACGGATATGGGCATTGCCATCAGTACGGACATCACGCGTATTGTTACAATGCAGAATGGCAACAGTTATACATCCCAGAGGAATGGCCAACAGCAGAGTGACGGATTGCATCTGTCCCGTGAACACAAGCGAAGTACCCCAACAAGGCAACCAAGCGTATGCTATACCTATCACCAAATCGCCCAAAGCACGATACTTCAGATATGGATAAAGCAATACACACAACGCACCACCAAGGCCGTACCATAAGAGCGACCAACTGGTTAGCAACATCAGTCCTACACCACCTACCAAGGCCACAACAAGGAGAACAATTGAAAGACGCTTGATTTCTTCAGGACGGAACATGCCTGTAGTAAGTGTCATGGCACCGGCCGTCTCAGCCGTATCCACACCACGCTTGTAATCGTAGTAATCGCTCCAAGTATTGCCTGCCGCATGGAAAATGACAATATTCACCAAAGCCCACACTCCGGCAAGCCAATTCATAGTTTCATTACCCGCCCAATAGAGGTACATCAACGTTACCAACACAGGCATTGCACTGGCCGGAAAGCTCCATGGACGAACGGCTATCAGCCACTCTTTCATTGAATGTTTCATAATTCGCATTTTATAATTCTTAATTCCATAATTTCCTTCGTGTCTTCTGTCACGCGTACCCGTTCGTCGGACCGTCGCCCTACAACCCAAAGGATGCGGTCACGTGCATCGGTCACTACAAACTGGTTCTCTTTCTCAAAAAGGGAGAGTTTTAGGTCGGTCAGCAAGTCGCTTACCAACTTCTTCTTCCCCTTCATACCAAAGGGCGCGAACTTGTCGCCTTGCCTCCACGGACGGATAGTCAGAGGCAACTCCACCAATGCAGCATCCCATGTAGCCACATCTGATGTACGCGGTATCTGATAATCGGGTGTAATGGAGAAACACTTTATCTGCAAACATGAACCGACGGTTAAGGCTACCTTAACCGGCGGCTGATGTACCTTTATCTCAGGGATGAGTTCATCATTGTTAGGACGTATAAGCAATGCGTCTCTATCCTTCAGTACCTGCCAGTCCTTATTCGCAAAACGTCGGCCCGACTCTCCCTCAAGAGCATGGAAGATATCATCTATTTGAGAATCCACAAATCCGTATGGGCGTAAGGCTTCGAAAAGGACGGCACGTGGCTTAACTTCGCTCAGCAAAGCAGGGATATGGATGGACCTCTCCGCCTCATTCATTACCCTTTCCAATGCTTGATTCATCGCTTGCATATACACCGTCTCCACTCCCCGCAAACGGGTTGCCGTAGCGGCCAAGCCTTCCTTGACTGAGGGATTCAACTCCTCCATCAAAGGAAGCAGATGCAGACGTATCTTGTTGCGCACATACTCATCCTGCAAGTTGGTACTGTCAATGACATACGTCTGCCCAAGAGCCTTCAGATACTGCACTATCTCAGCACGACTGACACTTAGCAAAGGACGAACCACACGACCATTTACAGGACGTATACCCGTCAACCCTGCAATGCCTGTCCCACGTATAAGGTTAAGCAACAGAGTCTCCACACTATCGTCACGATGGTGCGCCACGGTGACATGGGTATAGCCGTATTCCTCACAAAGCTCTTCAAACCAAGTGTAACGCATCTCACGGGCAGCCATCTCGATGCTCACACCATGCTCACGGGCATACTCCACAGTATCGAAATGAATGACATGCAGCTCCACGTCAAGCCCCTTGCACAATGTACGACAAAACTCTTCGTCGCGGTCACTCTCCTCGCCCCGCAAGTGAAAGTTGCAATGAGCCGCCGCACACTTATATCCCAAGCGCAACAAAGCACGCAACAAGGCCACACTATCGGCTCCACCACTGAGAGCTACCAATAGTGTATCACATGGTCTAAAGAGAGACTCTTGCTCTACGAAAGCCACTATTTTCTGATGAAAATGGCTTGCCGTATTCATTATTTATTTCCCTGAGGTGCCCATCCATCGTGACCAGCCAACACCTCCTGCATGGTATATCCACGCAAGTTGGGGAGTTGGTGGCTCCACGATACGCGCTTACTGATGTCTGCGCCAGGGCCATAGTTTTGATACTCAGCATAGAACGCCGTCTCCTTATTGGAATCTTTTCCCCAAGGATCCCATCCTTCGGGACGGATATGATTACCCAATTCGCAACGCACATACACCGTTTGTCCATACGGACGCCATGGGCGGGATAGATAAACCTTTCCCTCAAGTCCCGGCTCAGCCGTCAGGCGACAATCATAAAAGACATAACCGTACATAGCATCCTGTGGAGTACTGGGAGCAGTAACATATCCTGCCGTCTTGCTATGGATATGGCAACGGTCGAACACCGCAGTGGAAGCGCCAAAGATAAAATCCACCGTACCCTCTACATAGCACTCCTCGTAGTACTGGCGGCTATTGCGTCCCCATGTATAAAGTGTATCCTGAAAACCCAAGAAGCGACACTTCTTGAAATGCACACGGTCACCAGCCACAAAGCAAGCCACCGCCTGTCCCACAGGCCCTGCCGTATTCTCAAACGTAATATTCTCGGCATAGAAATCCGATGCATAGATATAAATGGACGAAGAGCCGGACGTACCTTTATTCTCGCCAAATGTATTCTGCTTGTTGGCGAAGTCATCATAGGTGAGCACCGCGCCATCCTCGCCATACAAGGCAATATGTTGCTTGCAGGGAGCCACAATCAATTTCTCTTTATAGGTTCCCTTACGGATAAAGATACGTGTAATCTGTTTACGGAAGTCAGGAACGGCATCAATAGCCTCCTGCACTGTTTTGAAATCGCCACTACCATCCTGTGCCACCACATAATGGCAATCAGCCATCTGCACAGCTGTTTGATTAGAAAATGCCGGTGCTTTGGAAACGTCTGTCTGTGCAACTCCTGCCACATTGCCAAAGAACAACATCAGCCATGTCAGAAATAAAGTTGTTTTTTTCATGTGTTAGTTTGTTTAAATTTCCTTTTGACTATAAAATTATTTTTCGAAGGTCTTCCACAAATTACCTTCAGGTAAAGGAGCTTCCAGCTCAATCGGCAACCTAGATACAGGATGTACAAAAGAGATGCGCCGCGCATGAAGACAAATACTTCCATCTAGATTAGAACGAGGGGAACCATACTTCAAGTCTCCCTTGATGGGACACCCCATCTTAGCCAATTGGCAACGAATCTGATGATGACGACCTGTCATCAGTTCCACTTCCAGCAAAGTATAGTTGTCAGATTTGCCAATCATCCGATACTTCAGAATGGCCTTCTTGGCATCCTTCACCTCGCGGTCGTATGCATACGACTTGTTCTGTTTCTCGTTACGGACAAGCCAATGCACAAGCTCTCCTTCCAGTTGCTTAGGTTCATTCTTCACAATGGCCCAATATACCTTGTGAACATCACCCACACGAAACATGTCGTTCAAACGAGAAAGAGCCTTACTTGTCTTGGCAAACACTACCAGACCACTGACCGGACGGTCTAACCGATGCGTAACACCCACAAAGACATTGCCCGGCTTCTGATATTTCTCCTTCAAGTAAGCCTTCACCGTATCAGACAATGGGATGTCACCCGTCTTGTCGCCTTGCACTATCTCCGAAGCGGCCTTATTCACCACAATGATGTGGTTATCTTCATAAACGACAGTCATAATTACCTTTTTAGTTGACGAGTTGACAAGGTTCGGGAGTGCATGGCCTTGTCAACTTGTATCTTGTCAACTCGTCAACTGAAGATTCATTACATATTCATACCACCATCTACCTGGATAACCTGTCCTGACACGTATGATGACATGTCAGAAGCAAGGAAGGTAGCCACATCAGCCACATCCTCAGGCGTACCGCCACGACGGAGAGGAATCTTCTTGGCCCATTCAGCCTTCACCTCGTCGCTCAATACAGCCGTCATCTCGGTAAGGATGAATCCCGGAGCAATGGCATTGGCACGGATACCACGTGAACCCAACTCCTGAGCGATGGACTTGGCCAAGCCAATCATACCGGCCTTGGATGCAGAGTAGTTAGCTTGACCGGCATTACCATGTACGCCCACAACCGATGCCATATTGATAATGCTACCACACTTCTGGCGCATCATAATCGGAGTACAGGCGTGAATGAAGTTAAAAGCAGACTTCAAGTTTACATTGATAACAGCATCCCACTGGGCTTCGCTCATACGCATCATCAAACCGTCCTTTGTGATACCCGCATTGTTCACCAAAATGTCGATAGAGCCGAACTCTTCCTTAATCTGGTTAACCACCTTCTCTGTATCTTCAAAGTTGGCCGCATTGGAAGCATATCCCTTTGCCTTTACACCAAATGCTGCAATTTCTTTCTCTGTATTCAGTCCGTTTTCGTCAATTACCAAATCTGTAAACGCCACATTGGCACCTTCGGACGCGAACTTCAAAGCTATAGCCTTACCAATTCCACGGGCAGCACCTGTTACAATGGCTGTTTTTCCTGTTAATAATCCCATAATTGTTTTTTTGAATTTATAAGTTAGTAATTTAGGTTTAGTTTGAATAAAAACTTAATCAGTTTCACAATCGTATGTTCAACTTTCAGAATATAAAGGGAGATATCGCTTCACTCTTGGAAAGATAAGGGTCGATGTCTTTCCGTAGGGGCAGACCTATGTGTCTGCCCAAATGAAGTCGGTTATCAATATCGGGCGAACACATAGGTTCGCCCCTACGGAATGCACGATAGCAAGACCTTCGACCTTTATTCCCCTTTATCTCCATAAATTCTACTTGCAAAGGCAGAGTTAATCAATCCAATAATTTTCTCTTTCCAAAAGCACCACCCACGATTCTCTTCACATAACGCTTCATGGTGTTTCCATCCTTTCCTTGACTCAATCTGCCACGGATATAAAGTACCTCGATTCCCTTGACACAGCAATGCAAGATGTCTGCAAACACCGGCACATCCTCAACCTCGAAGACATTCTTCTCCACTCCTTCGGAAAGCACTTCGCGGAAAATCATTTTTTCGTGATAGTCAAATCTCATGCGGACACGCTCGACATTGTGGATGTTCCTGAAGAACTCGGCACGCAAGGTTCCGTTGCGCAACACCACCTCCTTGACGGCATCCAGATGGGTGTAGATAAGTTCCAGAATCTTCTCATCGGGAGCAACTTCTTTGGCTGCCACCTTGTGCATTGTCTCAATAAGTATATCCAATTCCGATTCGATTACGGCAAAGTAAACGTCCTCTTTACTCTTGAAATAGGTATAGAGCGTACGCCTACCCTTCTTGGATGCTACAGCAATGTCATTCATTGTTGTATCTTCCATGCCGTTCTTGGCGAAGAGCTGTCGAGCGACATCAACCAATTGCTTTTTTGTTTTGGACATACTCATAAATTGCACAAACTATATTACTCTGTGCAAAATTACATCATTTCTTTTATCACACAAAGAAAATGGAAGATAAAAAAGGGACAATCCCCCAAAATAGTTTCAACGACAATTAAGAATACCATTCTTTCTGCAAGAAGAATAGCAATCTTATGCGGATAAGAATACATTCATACCGATTCTACTTAGAGAAGAAAAAAAGAGAGGATGCCCACTCAGGAGCACCCTCTCTTCATTCATATAATCAATCAGGGATGATTACTTCACCACGAACTTCTTACCGTTCACGATGTAGATACCCTTATTGAGGTCCTTCAATACTTCAGAAGCCTTACCGTTGGCAACAGCTACACCGGCAATGTTGTAAACTACAACTTCTGCATCAACTGTGACAGCATTGATGCCTTGAGCATTTTCTGTGATATTGAATACCACTACAGTTTCCTTGTTACCCATTACCTGACCCTGAGTGTTACCGATGTTGAAGCAACCGGCAGGGATGGTCAAGGTGTAAGCACCTACAGTCTTCAATTCCTCCTTCAATGCTACAGTCCATTCAGTAGGAGTAGCCCACTCGTCAGCGCCTTCGGCTACAACAGGTTCGGGTTCACCCAAAGCGATGGTGTTACCGTTAGCATCAGTCAATGTAACGTTAGCTGTCCAAGAAGGAACAAGACCTTCAGCACACTTGATAGAGAATACACTCAACGAAGCCTGCTCAGCAGTTGCATCAGGAGTTACTGTCAAGTCGGGTACACCGATAACGGTCTTGAAGCTATATGCGAAGCAGCTGTTCTCTTCTTCACCGTTGTTACCCTGTACGCGCTTGCCTTCAGCATCGTTGGCTGCGAATACGATGTAAACCTCGTTGCGGAGAGTTTCCAATACGCTTTCAGCGATAGTCAAGGTGTATTCAGTCTTGTCATCGTTGGCAACAATGCTTTCGAATGCCTGAGTAGCACCCTGTCCCAGGTTGATGAATGTCAAGTTCTCAACCATATCTACAGCACCGCTGAACTTCACAACAAACTTGTTCTGAGACTTGTCGGTGATTACGAAGTCCTCAGCAGGAGTGATGCCTTCGAATGTTACATCGCTGTACTGGAATGCCTCAGCATTACCTACGTAAGTCAATGTTACAGTTTCGTGAGCACCGTCGCGCTGCCAAGCCTCTTCAGAAGCGTATGCCTCGAGAGTCAATGTGTAAGTTACATCCTTACGCAATGTAGCACCGTTGGCGAACAAGCCTTCGAATGTAAAGTCGAGAGTGTAGCTTGTAGGATCAGTCTCTGACTGAGTGAGTGAAGCAGTAGCTGCATCATCACCACCGTCAGCAGGAATCAAACTGCTCTTGTAGAGGTAACCAACTTCCTTGTTCAACTTGAACTCAACAGTTGTCAAGTTAGCTACAGTTGCACCGTTTTCAGGAGTAGCGCTTACGATAGCAAGGTCTTCAACGGCAGGAGTGTAGTTAGGATCTACTGTGTAATACATGTAGATTTCAGCATTACCAACGTACTCTTCAGTAGCAAACATACCCTGGTTGATATACAGAGTGTATGTACCGGCAACAGTTACAGGCTCGAATACCAATGTAGCCACATTGCCTTCGAATGTTACAGTTGCTTCAGCTACTTCATCATAGTTCTCATCGAACAATACCGCAGCAGAATAAGTATCTACTTCGAAGATGTTCTCGCTGAATGTCAAGGTTATCTTATCCAACTGCTTCACAGTAGAACCGTCAGCAGGCTCAGCCTTAGTCAATTCGAGCATCTTCTCCACATAGTACTGGAATGAGATGACATCTGCAAATGCATCGTAATCACCGTACTCGTCGTAAGCATAACCGATAGGTTTGCCATCCTCACCGATAGCATTGATAGTGACTTTATAGTTACCCATAGTCAAGGCATCAATGTCAGCCTGAGGAATAGTAACAAACAATTGGTTACCCTCGAGTTTTGTCTCCAACGTAGAAGCAGCAGTTACGCCCATGTCGTCGTCGAGATCCCAACCGCCACCAATACCGAGGATTTCACCTTGAGCAGAGACAATTTCCTTCACACCGCCCTCGAATTCGATAACGAACTCAGCGGGAAGCTGGCTGACAGGAGTGCTACCCCAACCCAAGTAAGGAGCGGGAGTCACACCTACCACAGTAGTAGCAGAGAGGTCTACAGGGATAGTGAACTGGTAAGAGAGATACGGGTTGTAGCATGCACCGTCTTCTTCACCGAAGTCTTCCTTCTCGGCATTGTACTTGCTGTCATAGATTGAACCGGCATCTACAGTAATGTAATACATACCCGGCTTGGTTACCTCTTGTGACCAAGTGATGATTACACTCTTCGGATCGTTGGGGTCAACAGTGAGTTCACCTGTCACTTCTTGATCTCCATAATAGAAGTAAGCATAAGCGTTCGGTGAGAGGTTCACGTTGTCAGCAAATGTCATCTTGGTTGTCTTCAACACCTCGATTTCAGCCTCATCTTCAGGATCCATAGATACAGGGCTGAAGTTGTCGGCACGCAATGCGTATTCAATGATGAACTTGCCGGCCTCGTTACCATAAGAAACGGCATTACCATCAGTGTCAACCAATCCTTCGATTTCGATATTGAACTTTCTTGCAGCCAAAGTGATGGTAGCCTCGGGCAATGTAAGAGTAGCATTGTAGTTGATGCTGCCATCCCAACTTTCTTGAGGAGTGCAAATCAAGTTTTCAATAGCAAATTCCTGCTTTTCGCCACCTACGGGGTCAACGATGTAACCCTTACCGTTGGTGCAAGTAACATCACCATCGAAACGCAATGAGATTTCTGTAGGTATCTCATTTACACCGTAGCTGTTGCTGGGTGATACAGAAGTACATACAGTAGCAGCGATGGTGAGTTCAACCTTCACCTCTTCGGCCAACTTGTTGTCAGCGAACGAAGCATCCTGTACGTTCTTCAATACAATCTGCATCTTGTCACCGGCCTTCACACCTTCCTTAGTCTTAAGGTCATCAACGATGTCGCGCATGTCAAGAGAGATGTATGCACCCTTACCGTATGCTGTACCGGTTTCGATAAACACATCAGCAGTGATGTCCACTTCCTTGTTCTCCTTAGAAGGCAACACTACGATTACCTGCAAGGCTTCAGTGTCAATTGCGTTGTTGAACAAGAAGTCAACATAACCCTTGCTGTAGTTGTATTCAGAAGAAGTTGACTTGCTGTAGATACCACCGTCAACAGGGCTTGAAGCCATGTAAGTAAGAGTCTCGTAAGGCTGACCAGCCTCGAATGAGAGAGCAAACTGACGCTTGACGAATCCATAGTTCTGGAGATTGTAAGTCTCACCTTCAGCAACACCAACCCAATAGAGACCATCTTCAGTTTCCTTCAGGTCGCCCATGTACACCCAATCAGCATCGTGCTGGCTCCATTCATTGTAGCCTTCAGACAACGGAGTGATGTAAAGACGTCCGGTTTCATCTGCCGTATATTGGAGGTATGAATACATCTCGCTCAGTTCGTACTTGCGGTCAACAATCAACTGGTAGGGAGCCTCTTCTGTACAATTTGCACCCACTTCGACAATCCATTCAGGATCCCAATAGTTGGGGTCAACGGTGTACTCGTATTTCCACTCACCAATCTTCTTGTCCTTGTTGGCAACGGTCCAGATTGAACCTTCGGGGATTACGATAGAGTACATACCCACCGAGTCGATGCTACCTACATTTACAATGATATTGTTCTCATTGTTGTAATCATATTCCAAACCGTATTCAGCGATGGCCACTTCGGCATAATCAGACCATCCCCAATCGTTTACAATCTCTTGATACATGTTTACAACCACCTTGGCAGTATCAGCAAAATCAACCGGCTCATCGAATGACAACACGAGTTTCTCAATCTTGTTGAGTGTTGAACCTGTGGCAGGAGCTACTGTAGTAGGTCCATAGGCAAGGATGGTGTTGTTGATGTTTTGAGAAGTAAGATAATAGCAAACATCCTTAGAGAAGTTGTTTTCATCATACAAGTCCTTTGACCAGAAAAGGTAAGAAGGGACAGAAAGACGGTATTCACCCGGAGCAGTCACCTCTTCACTCAATGTGAAAGTGATGACGTTCTCATTGATTTCGTAAGAAACGGTAATGCCTTCAACGGGATCAAAGCCCCAAGTGTCCTCATTGTACTTGCCAAAAGTGATTTCTGTATCAGAAGCCTTGGAAGCATCATATACCACAGCACCAGGGAGGGTAGCTGTATAGGTCTTCAAAGCGCTCACTTCATCGTAGTTGGCAGGCTCCATAACGGCCTTGAAGTAACCGTTGCTTGTTCCGTAAGAAGCAGTCAACTGACCAACTGTCTCACCATAAGTGATAGCCTTACCGTTAGCATCGGTTACGCCCTCAGCCACAATGTCGTACAACTTGGGAAGCAAGCCTTCTATGGCAGATACTGTAACGGTCAAGCTTGAACCTTCAGCGACACCTGTCAATTCAGTCTTTGCACCACTGTTCTTGTCTACAAAATAGAACTTGGCATTGTCAATCTTCACGTCACCGTCGAAAGAGAACACTACAGTCTCGGGCAATACAGTACGGCTTGTGCTGGCAACAGGATTGATGCCTGTACAAGCGGTAGAAGCCAATGTGTAGGTGAAAGTCTGGTCGGCCAACTTATTGGCAGCAAACTCCTTGTCCTCAACACCTGTCAATGTCACCTCGAAAGAGTCACCCGGCTTAATCAAACCTTCAGCAATAGCTGCCTTCAAGGTATCGGGCAAAGACTGCAAGGTCATCTTCTGGCTGCTGACATAAAGTTTCAGCGGAGAATATACCTTTTCACCAATCTTCACTGAAGCTACAGCCGACTTGTTATTAATCGGTGTAGAGAACTCCAAATAAGGCTGACCCTGATAAGAAGTTGTCAGGTTAGGCCAATAGTAAGCTGCAGCTGACCACTCACCACCGTTTGCAGGATAAACCGATGTCAAGGTGATAGGCTCATAAGGCACACCTTCTTCAAATGAAACAGTCAACGCATAGGTATTGTCTGCAGCAGGAGTACCAGGAGCATAGAATGTACCAGTAAACTCACTACCGGCAGCCATTCCCTTCTTGGTAAAACCACCATTTTCGTTAGTAAACGTAGATGTCGCACCATTAATCTTAAGACTTGTACGGTTGATCTTTTGCGATGTGGTAATGGTGAGGAAACCGTCAGCAGGAGCTGTAAAGCTTACCTTGTACTGATCATACGCCTCGCCACCAAGCACATAAGCCTTGCCAGCCTCAAGCACATTGACGATGTCCAATTTCAATGAATCTGCCACTTCACCGGCAGGTTCATCAGGTACTTCAAGATACATACTCTTAACCTTCACTTCACCAGGAGCTGAAGTATTACTTCCTGAGAGACAGATTTCAGTACAATTCTTCAAATAATCAATACCATCTTCTCCCCAAGCCTTAGCCTCTTCCAAAAGGTCAAACTCTGTTACGCCTGATTTAGATACATACAAAGTTTTGTTTGAACTGTCCTTATAGAACAAAATACGGAAGTTTTCACCCTTGACAAGTTCGCAATCAATCACAAGTTTTGCATACTTGGTGATATCACCATTGGGCAAACCAATGTTACGAATCTGATTCCAGGATGTTTGTTCCCAAGTGAAAGAATTGGTTTCTGCATTCCAAATGGCGCTTGTATTAGTTGGAGCTTCAAATGTAGCATACACTTTTTCAAGCTCAACTCCAAACGCGACATTTGCACAGAACAACGATACAAGCATTACAAGCATCGCTTTCTTCATTTTGTAAAAAATTCGCATAGTTAAATAATTTAGTTAATAATAATGTTAAAATAGTAATATCCTTTTTTTAATAGCGATTACATTGGTAAAAATGTGTTTAGGGTGCAAATGTAAGGCTTTTAAACGAATAGACCAAGAAAAAAGCCGCAAAATAACATCATACACCATATTTTCTACCTTATTATATATATACAGGGGGGGGTAGTTCGGGCAAAATACTCATCAGTTTCACAGTCGCAAGCTCAACTTTGGGGAGTATAGGAGTGTAAGAGTGGCGCTTCGCTTAAAAGTGTAGACGAATGTGCTGTTTGCGTGGCGTCTTCGTTTTCGTCCTCTGTAGGGGCATCCCTTGTGGATGCCCAATCATTGGCTTTGCCCGTTCCATTCGGGTACCCACAAGGGGCACCCCTACGGCAATACTCATTGTCTATACTCTCGCCCTTTATCTCCATAAACTCCCAAGTTTTTTCACCTTATTTGCAAAAAAGTCTCTGAAAAGTTTGTCAGTTCAAAATAAAGCAGTACCTTTGCACCCGCAATCAAGAAAGATTGATGCCCAGATGGCGGAATCGGTAGACGCGCTGGTCTCAAACACCAGTGGATTCACTTCCATCCCGGTTCGACCCCGGGTCTGGGTACAAAGAAAAAGGATGTGTCAGAAATGAACACATCCTTTTCTTGTTTTTAGGGCATACAAAGGTAACTATTCAGCGAAACAAATTACCTGTCCTTCCACATTTGTAATGTGGAAGTCTTTAATATAAGCATTTGCAATGCGCTTATATACCTATTTTATAATAAGGAGCATCTTAATTGCATCACAGATGCTTATACTCATACTTTCGCGTTGCAAACGCGGAGGGACGGGGAGAGTTTTTGACATAAGAACATAAGTACATAAGAGAGAAAAATATTCTTTTTGTTCTTTTGTCCTTTTGTCTAAAAAAGAAAAAACTCTGTGTCTTTGTGTCTCTGTGTTCCAATGAGACTGACCCAAAATCTGTGGACGCAATCCGTAGGGGCAATCCCTTGTGGTTGCCCTGATATGTGTGGCATCATATATCCGGGCAGACACATAGGTCTGCCCCTACGGCGGAGATGTTAAATGAGTAAAATTCATTCAACATAGCGAATTTTAACCCATATCTTTGGAGTTATGACAGATATGTCCTATTTTTGCAGAAACTTATCGCCTATGTTAGCCATTGAAATATCCATAAATGACAGTGCGCCTATCGTCGTTGCAGCCGACGATTACCTTCTTGCAAGTTTAAGTTATGGCGTTAATGCAAAGCATAGATCTGATTACATTTTGGCATTCGGCGGAGATGACACATACTCTTATAGATGGATTGACCAAATGCCACAAGAAGGTGACAAAGTCCTTATCCGAGTGGTGGATGTCAGCATAGACAAATTGACACCTCCAAAAAGAATCATTAGGAGGGACAGAGAAAAGATGAAGCAGGAATATGAACG
>JAFWYQ010000105.1 GCA_017517605.1 Bacteroidaceae bacterium | reverse complement strand
TGGCGGAGACCGCCTTGCAGCGTGTACTTCACACTCACGTTGAACACGTTCTGTTTTCTCTTGCCAAGCATCCACTCCTTACCGCCCAGCACCTTCAGCATGTAGCCACGGTCGTACATTTGGTTACGCCACTTCTTGTCGAGTCCGCGATATTCGGCCTTGAAGAGGGAGGCGTTCACCTGGCCATAGAAGCCATGGGTCATGTATTGCTCCAGGGTGATGTCGGCACCGTAGTTGCGGGTATTACCCTCGTTCACCAACGGTTCTTCGATGTAGTTGAACAAACGGTTCACCGTACAGAAGGTGCTGCCATTGATGCCCACAGGCGTGTCGAAGCCATACTGATAGTAGCCGTTGATGCGCAAGTTCAGGTTGTCCGTAAACTTATACATATAGGTGGCCAGAAGGTGATGTGCCTTCGAGAATCCGAGGTCCTTGTTGGCCAGACTGCCATCGGCGTTGCGGAAGAAGTAAGCGTCCAGCTTCTCGATCATGGAGTGCAGGCCATAGCCCAACGAAAGGGAATGACGGTCGCCCGGCTCCCACTTCACGCTGGCACGGGGCTCGATGCTAAGGTCGTCCGAAAGAAGGAAATAGCTGCCCGACAGACCCAGGTTGATGCTCAAATTGTCGGCAGGCTTCCAAAGGTTTGACCAGAATATGCTGGCCAGCCCCGTGTTGTCCTTCGTTGCATAATAAGGCGTAGCGGGCACAGGCTCATACACGTTCTCGGCTGCACGGAAACTGAGGTCGAAGAATCGGTGTGAGTACTCGCCACCCACCTGGAGGAGCCAGCGCGGGGTAATCTGCTTGGACCATTCGGTATTGATGACCACACGGTCCTCGTTCTGCTTCAGGTAGCTGAAGGGGTAGTCCTTGCCCTCGAAACCCGTAGGCTTGTGATTGGCATCGAAGTGCAGCCCCCAGTATTGCATGTCCACCTTGTTGTGCTGCATGTTATAGGCCGCCGTGGTGCGCCAGGTCCATTTGCTGTCGAAATGAATTTTGTGTGTGGCACCCACCACCGCATTGTAAAGGCTGCCTTCCTGGTCGGACGCATCGTAGATGGAGTGGATGTCTTCGATGTCCAGCTCCACATCCCACGACTTGTCGATAAAGCCCAAGCCAAAGACAGAGAAGGTTCCGGCCTTCCGGGTCGGGAAATTCAATTTTAACGAGAGGTCCTGGAAGTCGTACTGCGAACCGTACGTGTCAATGAGTTTCAGCTTGCGGGCGATGGTAGAGAAGCCATAGCGGTAGTTGAAGATGAAGCTGGAGTTGTTCTTCTTCGAGATGGGACCTTCGCTGGTCCACTCGATGCCCACTGTACCTATCTGCACACCGTCCTCGGTTTTCGTGTTGTTTCCCGCACGCATCTTCACGTCGAACACACCGCTGAGGGCGTTGTTGTAGCTGGCATTGAACGTGGAAACAAAGAAGTCGGAGTTGGTAATGACATTGGAGTTGAGCGCACTTACCATACCGAAACCTGCACTATAGAGGTCTGCAAAATGGTTTGGGGAAAAGATTTCCACGCCTTCCAGACGGTATTGCATGAACTGTGGGGCGTTACCGTGTACGGAAATGCCGTTGCTGTCGCCTTGTCCTGCCACACCGGCAAAGGCAGTCACCAGTCGGGCGGGGTCGTTATAACCACCGGCATATCGGCTGGCTTCTTCCATCGAGAGCATCATACCGCCCACCAATGCCGTAGGGCTGACCGTAGCCTGCTTATTCACACGAGGCTTGACCACCACTTCAGCCAGTTCTGTACTGTTCTCGCGTAGGGTGATGTCGAGCACCACTTCCTTGGCACCCGCCACCAGCACTTCCTTCATCACACTCGGTTCATAGCCCACATAAGTGGTCTCGATGGTGTAACGTCCCGATTGAGATACAGTGATACTGAACTCACCATCCGCATCGGTCGCTACACCCGTCAGCGGAAGTTCCATCACCCTCACGGCAGCTCCAACGAGTGTTTCACCTGTGATAGCGTCAGTTACCCTACCCTTTACAGTTTGTGCCACTATACTTTGTGGCAAGAAAACACCAACCACAACCACGAAGAGCATGACCAGTCTGCGAAAAAAAGATTTATCAATATTCATCATATTTGAAATTATTTCTGATGTACAAAAGCAAAAAAAGGTATAGCTCCATTACTTCATGATGATACAGAAGTCGATATTTTCTACCACCTCGTTAATGTTGTTGTAAATAGCATCAATAGTCTCTGCATTGGTGATGTCGAATCGTGGGTTCTCTACAATCATCAGCATGGCCTGCATGTTGGTGTAGATGTTCACGAAAGCATCTCTATCCACATAGAGTCGCATCTGGCTATCATTTGTATCTTGGTAAGCATAGAACACAACATCCTTCAAGGTAGGCACTCTTTCGCTCATCTTTACGGTTAACTTGTGGCCTTCCACCTCAATAGGTGCGCTGTAAGTTTCTGGGTTGCCGCCCATCGTGTAGGTGTAGCTGAGGGTGTTTGCATCAGGGAACTCGATATGGAAGAGGACAGACTTCAACATCTTATCCAAGCCCGAAGCTTTCATCTTACCAAGATTCATGGTGAAGCCCAAGAAGTTAATGTCCTGATCCTTGCCCTTTACATCCAAGAAAAAAAGGTCGTTGTAGTCGTACTTCATGCTAGTGAGGTCGATCGATTGCTTTACACGAAGCCAAGTATAGACAGTCTTCCATATTTCGAACCCTTCAACATACAAAAGTCTTGTTTCTACCATAACATCACCCAATGGGTAGTCTCCAGGGGTGTAGTCTAGACGTGTGACGACTACGTCTGTTCTATCTTCAACTGGATAAATTCTGAAAAGCAAATCGCCTATTACCTTATAGTTGCTTGATTCGGAAGCGTCAAACCAATTTCCAAAAGCATAGAAATAGCCTACACTTTCCATACGACCATCCTCATAGAAGGTCATAACAGACATATCAGTTCCATGGTCTTGGATTATCCACCTGCCTACAATCTCTTCCGAAAGGTCTTCCTTGCAATATTGGTAAGAGCGGCGCATCTTTGTTTTGTCATCGATAAAAACAAGGAGTTCACCGGATACCACTTCGTAGGTACCAAAAGTGTAATCACCATTGAGTTCGATTCCGTAAGTACCTTTTTCTTCCATGAAAGTACCTTCTATGCCTTCCCAATAGTTGCTACCCTCCAAACGGGTACTTACCAACGAACCATCCTCATTGATGGTCAAAGCTTCGGCAAAGTTACCTTCCAAGCAGGTCCATGTACCCACCAATGATTTCGGGAACGGACTATCAACAAAATAATGATATACATGGGTATCCTTGCTGCCGTCACTCGTCATCAGCATCACGTCGCTGGCATAAACTTCGATGATACCACTGAAGTGTGTCTGGCCTTCGTTGGTAGTCAACAACAAGCGGTTTCTGTTCAGTGTCCATGTACCATCCACAAAAAATTCTCCTTCACCCTTATCCCCAAAGGCTGTAAATTTACCGTCGTCATAGAATCTGATGCCTTCTTCATATGTTTCGCTTTCAGAGCTCCAAACACCTATTATGTACTTGCTGTAGTCCACGTCTATAACATCGTGATCGCAATCTTCCGAACAGCTGTTCAATCCAATCATTGTCACAAGGGCAACTATCATTAACTTAAAAATCCTCATACATTTTAAATAATTCAAACAATTAATGCTATTACTATAAGTAGAATTTATTCAATACTATTATTTATTTGATTTTGCTTCTGCATTCGCACGCTCCACCAGTCGTCGGGTCGCTTCGTTCAATGGAGGAACGGTAGAAGGAACCACAAACTTGACACCCGTAGGCTTGTTCTTGTATGCTGCCTTGGCTTCTTCCTTGGTAAAATAATCGCGGTCGACAATGTACATTTCAACCATGCATCGGATTACAACCGGCTTGTCGGATTTCAACGCCATACGGAGAAACTTTCCTCGACCGTCTGCTTGCATGACAATACTGAATTCTAGCAAGTCTTTCGGCTGATAGACACCCTTGTCATTCACCCGATAAGCTTGGGTGACATAAGCTTGATTAATCTCCATGGTAAAGCCTAAAAGCTTTAACGGCCAGGGAGATATTTTATGGTCTTTCGTATCTGCCAGCGCGTCTATGCTGATAGTAAAAGTCTGGTCGTTCTGTTTTGCAATGAGCTCCATTCCCGACTTTCCCGGTACTTCATGAAACTTGGTGGCGTTCTCCTGTTCCTTGAAGGATTTTGGAACAGGAATCTCTTTGTCAATCGGTTCAAAGATGGTTGCCATGGAAGGAAACATTGATTCCGGATCGGTAGTAATGCTGTCTTGGCCGAATAACTGATAATGGCCATATTGGCGGCTTTCAAGTAAACGCAATTCGGTATTTCCGCCAAATTTCACGTCTTTTGAAGTCGGGATAAAACGATCGGCCATGTGCTCATTAAAAAAGGTGATGGTATCGGTCTCGTTGCTCATGCTGAAATATTCGCGTACGTAGAACGTTTGCTTTAGAATATTACGCTTGACAGGCACGATGACCACTTCCTCCAATTCATAAACTATCGGGGTCATTTCCCAAGTCTTGTTTTCCGGTCGTTCGATGATGAGCTGTTCGTACCCCATGCAGCGGAGCGTGACGGGATAGGCCGATGCCGGAATTTCGGAGAATACGCCGTCACTCCAAGTGAAGCCCACCATATTGCCTGTAGCATCGAATATGGAAGCCGCAGAAATGGGGGAACGGTCGGTTGAATCAATGACGCGCTCTTGGGCATCAACCGGACAGCAAAACAGCAGGGCACTAATCAGTAATATAAACGTATGTTTCATTGTAACATAATTAAGCGGACAAAATTACTCCGACATTTTGGGAACGTCAAATAAGGAAATCCTACATTTTAGTCAGTATAAGGCATTAAAAACAGAAAAATTGCAAATGTAAACCGAAATGTAAACAGCGTGATTTAGGTCACAACTTGAAGTTTGTATATTTTTGTAGGCAAATTATAAACAGAATATGGAAGAACAATCTATAGTAAATTTACAAAAGAAGGAAAAAGCTCCCTACAATAATATGACAAAAAAACGAAAGAAATATGAGTTTACCTTTAGGATATAAGAAAATAATATTATTCCACATATTCGCCTTGATATGCTGTGTCGGCTTGGCCAATGGATCACTTTTCAAGCAAGCCAGAACACTGCAACGTGAAGGGAAATATGAGGAAGCTATCGTAGCTTTTAAGGATTACTTGTCACAGCCGATACTTGGGGATGACTTCTCCAATGAGCAAATGTCCCTGTATACCGATGCATTGATGCAGTTGATGAATACATTTCAAAGTAAAGGAGAGCCGGAAGCTTGCGTAACGACCTTGCAAGAAGTGTTCAAGGCTTCTCCTATCCTGCAAAAAATCTATTTGAGGGATTATTATTCGGTGATGGCGTATGCCTTGTCGCGTACGGAGAACATGAAAGAAGCAGAAGAAACGAT